>DMNR01000038.1:0-13116 GCA_003452655.1 Actinomycetota bacterium
TGGCCTTGGTCTCGATGATGGGCAAGCCCGTCATCGAGCCGCCGCCCATTTCTTCTGAGAGCTTCGCGCAACGCTCGAGGAGCCTCGAGTGCAAGTAGAAGACGTCACCTGGGTACGCCTCGCGACCCGGAGGACGGCGCAGCAGTAGCGACACTGCGCGGTAGGCCTCGGCCTGCTTCGACAGGTCATCAAACACGATGAGGACTGCCTGGCCGTTGTACATCCAGTGCTGCCCGATGGCGGAACCGGTGTACGGGGCGAGGTACTTGAAGCCAGGGTTGTCCGACGCGGGAGCCGCAACAATTGTGGTGTACTCAAGCGCGCCATTGGCCTCTAGCGCGCCACGTACAGCCGCGATCGTCGAACCCTTCTGACCGATTGCGACGTACACACACTTGACCTGCTTCGCCGGATCACCGGAATCCCAGTTCTCCTTCTGGTTCAGGATCGTGTCGAGGGCGAGTGCCGTCTTGCCTGTCTGGCGGTCACCAATGATCAACTGGCGCTGTCCGCGGCCAATGGCTGTCATGGAGTCAACTGCCTTAAGCCCGGTGAGCATGGGCTCGGTGACGGGCTGGCGCTGGACGACGTTGGGTGCCTGAACTTCAAGGGCACGGATGTCCTCAGGTTCGATCGGCCCAAGTCCGTCGATCGGCGCACCCAATGGGTTCACCACTCGACCGAGGAATCCGTCGCCGACTGGAACAGAAAGGACATTGCCTGTCCGCTTGACCAGCTGGCCTTCTTCGATGTGAGCGGGATCGCCGAGGAGCACGCAACCAATTTCACGCACGTCCAAGTTCAGTGCGAGACCAAGCAGCCCGCCCTCGAACTCGAGCAGCTCGTTGGTCATTGCCGAGTGCAGTCCTTCAACGCGGGCAATACCGTCGCCCACCTCGATGACTCGACCAACTTCTTCGCGGGCGTTCTCGGGCGAGAACGCTGCGACGTTCTGCTCGATAGCTCCACGGATTTCGTCCGGTGAGATCGTCAGCTCCGCCATGGCCTCTTCTCTTTCGTTTGTCGATCCACTTCCTCTTGCGAGGTGGTGGGGGTTGCGTGGAGTTGTGGTCTGTTAGCCCGCCAGCTTGCGGCGGGCCTGTTCTAGTTTCGTTGCGGCTGTTCCATCGATGACCTCGTCACCGACACGAACTTCGATCCCACCAATGACTGCTGGGTCGACTTCGATATTGAGCTCAACGGCACGCCCGTGCAATGTCCCGAGTACCGCGGCAAGTCGTTCCTGCTGCGAATCCGTGAGCTCGACCGCACATCGAACCTCGGCGATGATGCGACCGCGTCGGTTTGCGGCGAGTTCAGACAGACGAGCAACCGCATCTTGGATGCGACGTCCGCGCAGGCTGCCGGCTACGTGTGACACCAACGTGATGGTCTCGGGGGCAGCTTTGCCCTCAAGGAGTACATCGACGACCCCGGCCTTCTCCGCTGAGCTTGAAGCCGGGTCAGTCAGTGCCATCTGCAGCGGTGGATTTGCATCGATTGCGCGACCGAAGCGGAACAGTTCCTCTTCAACGCGATCGATGTTTCCATCCACCTCAGCACCCATCAGAATCAGCGTGACCGCTGCTTCCTCCGTGGCATCAACCATGTCGTTGTCGCTGGACCAACGGGAGGTTGCGATGTTGGTAAGAATTTCGACGGTTAGATCCGAGACCTTGCCAGTGAATAGCGTCTTGATGGTTTCGGTCTTTGTTCCCTCGCCGATTGCTGGGTCTGCCAGCATCGCGCGAAGTGAACGCTCCTCGCCGAGAAGTCCAACCACAGCGAACAGTCCGTCGCCAGCTGCCTCGAACTCGCTCTTTTCAGACGAGTCGGTGAAGCGGGCAACCAGCGATTCCTGCAACGCTGCCATTGACGTCCTGCTCGCGCCTAACATCAGGCCTTCCCGTTGCTTCCAGAGGCGGCTTCGAGTTCGCTGATGAATCGATCAACAACTCCCTGAGCGGTTGCGTTGTCGGTGAGTACTTCACCAACGATGCGCCCGGCCAAGTCAGTGGCGATCGCTCCTACATTGCGCTGCAAGTCGGATCCGGCCTTGTTCTTCTCTTGTTCGATCTGAGCCTGTGCCGAAGCGGTGACTGCAGCTGCGGCAGCCTGTGCTTCGGAACGCGCTTTCTCGATGATGTCAGCTCGTTCAGCTTGCGCAGCTGCACGAATGCCGGCTGCTTCCTCGCGAGCCTTCGCGATTTCATCTTGGTTCTGGGCGGCAAGTCGTGCGGATTCGGCCTCGGCTTCCTCCGCCTTCTTGAGTCCGCCTTCGATTGCTTGCTCACGGTCTTCCAAAGCCTTGCTGATCTTTGGAAGTAGGAGCTTGCCCAAGACGAAGAAGACGATCAGGAACGCGACCGTTCCAATGATTAGCTCACCGATCGGCACTGCCAATACGTTGAACTCACTACTTTCAGCGCCGCTGGCGATGAGGTCAGTCATTGAATCCTCCCCTCAAGGAGTCGAAGGGTCGGCGGTTTACTTGAAGACGAACGGCGCGACGAAGCCCAAAAGTGCAAGAGCTTCAGCGAGCGCGAAACCGATGAACATGTTCTGGCGGATGACGCCATATGCCTCCGGTTGGCGCGCGATGGCCTGAACACCGTTACCGAAGATGAGGCCGATACCGATGCCTGGGCCGATGGCCGCGAGGCCATAACCGACAGCTCCCAGGTTTCCGGAAACCTCTGCGATGAGATCGAGCATGTTCGCTTTCCTTCTCTGTCGTTTCCAGCGGACTATCCGCTGGATCTGGCGTCTTTGTTAGTGCTCGTTACTGAGCGATCCTGCAATGTATGAAGCGGTCAAGAGGGTGAAGATGTACGCCTGAAGAGCCTCGATCATGAACTCGAACCCAGTCATGATCAACGTCATAATGCCGGATGCAACCGATCCAAGCATGCCGATGACGGATGGGCTGAACAGGTAAATGGTGGCGACGATGAACACCGTGATGAGCAAGTGCCCGGCGAACATGTTGGCCATAAGACGAACGGCGAGAGTGAATGGCCGAACAAGAACGTTCGACAGGAACTCGATTGGGGCAAGAATGACTAGCACTGCCTTTGGAACCCCAGGCGGGAACATCATGTTCGTGAAGAACTTGAGCGGACCCTGATTTCTCATGCCGATGAACATGTACACCAGCCAGACCATCATGGCCAGGGCGACTGGGTAAACAAACAATGCTGTCGGGGCGAACTGTGCACCAGGGAAAATTCCCATGAAGTTCAGGAAGAACACGAAGAAGAACAGCGAGAACAGGAAGGCCATGTACTTGTCGCCGGCCTTGCCAATGGTCTCGCGGCTGATCTGATCGCGGACGAACAGGTAGCTGAGTTCACCCATGCTCTGCCACTTACCCGGAACCAGTCTCGGCTTCGCGAAGGCAACTGTGAAGATGAAGATGATGAACGCACTGACCAAGATAATCAGTATCACTGGCTTGTTAATGCCGAATGTGATCCCGAACAAGCTGAATTCGACAAGCGGTGCGAACTCAAAGATCTCTGTGCCTGGTGCGGGGAACCCACAACCGGACATTAGGTGGCAGTCAAAGCCGCCCGAACCCACAACGTCGACTACGTCAGCCACTGGTCACCTCTGTAGCCGTCATGCTGTCCGACCCCTCACTGATGTCACGTCTGGTTACTTCGTTTCAGTTCATGTGTCTCTTGGTTCAACCGAGCGAGTACTAGGTACAAGCTAGCGGCCATACCGAAGAGGATTCCACCGGCGATGAAGAGTGCTTCGTGTCCGAGCCAGCGTCCTAGAAGCCACCCCACCGCTCCGTACAGAAGCATCCCGGCCAAGAGTCGGCCGGTAATCATCCATGCGGTTTCGTTTGGGGAGGCCAACTTGGTGTCAGCCACGTCCTTACTCGCCATCGCGAAGCAACCTAGCAGTCTCAGAGGTGCGACGCCCGGTTCGGCGCGAGGTCGGAGTAATTGAGTTGAAAATCTTCAGAGATTTCTTGTGAATCAAGGAGTTTTCCCCGGCCCTGAACCTGGTTCGACGTACAACACTTTGGTGCGGGTCATCGTCAACACCATGGCGATAGTCCACACGAGGGCGCACGCAACGATGGTCAGTGCGAACGCCTTGGGGTTAAAGAACGTAGCGTCCTGAAGTATCAGAATTAGCCCAAACATCACGGCCATTTGCACGACGTAGACCAACAGTGCCGTGTTCATCGCGATAGCCGGGTTGTTGCGCAGGACTCGCGTCACCACGTATTGGCCTCCGCCGAAGAAGCCAAGCACGACGATGGTTCCGATCAGGCCAGCAACCAGTCCGTTGACTCCGCCGAAGATGTAGGCCAATACGGTGACGACGATTCCGGTAATCGCCACGGAGATGATCGGAATGCGAAGCATTTGGGCGTCGGCGGCCTCAGCCGAGTACGGAGCGGGACCATCCTTGGCTCCACCGGCACTGCCAGGCTGATTGTCAGCAGGAGATGTCATAGCGGGATGAAACTAACACGCACTCGCCCGTCGAGATGGCACACAACGCTCAGGCAGCGTGAGCAGAGTCGTGGGTCGCAGGCCAAAACACCGCAATTCCCAGGCCAATCACGCCAATCAGGAACAGACTCAAGGAGACGACTGCCGGGACGAATGCCAGCAGCACGGCACAGAATGCGATGAGCGCCGTCCAAGCATGCATCAGGCCGACCGCCCTGCGCTGTGAGTGACCAAGTTCAAGGAGGCGGTGGTGTAGATGCTGTTTGTCAGGGGCGAAGGGGCTACGCCTCGCTCGCGTTCTGCGGATAACGGCGAGCCCAACGTCCAACAACGGCACGGCGATTACGGCCGCGGGAAGAATCAGCGGTAGGAGCGTTGGGAGCAAAACCGATTCCTGCAGCGAACTCGGATCTACCCGACCCGTCAACGTGATCATCGAAGCCGCGAGGAGGAGTCCGATCAGCATGGAACCGGTATCTCCCATGAAGATCCGGGCCGGATTGATGTTATGCGGCAAGAAGCCCATACAAACCCCCGCGAGCAGGGCGCACGTCAAGGTTGCCAGCGTTGCCCTGTCGATCTCATTGGTGACGCTGAGCAAGTACGAGTAGGCGAATAGCGCCAGCGCAGCAATTCCGACGATTCCGGCCGCCAGTCCGTCGAGCCCGTCGACGAAGTTGACGGCATTGACCGTCAGTACGACGATCAACACAGTTAACAGCACGCTCGCGAGCGGGTCGAGCAGCAGCGTTCCAGCAATTGGCAGCCACAACACTTGGATCCCGAGCAATGCCATCGAACCGGCAGCAAGGACCTGACCCACGAACTTGGTCGGGGCATCGAGACCCCACTTGTCGTCAGCGAGCCCCAGCATGACGATGATCGTGCAGCCCACCATCAGCGCGAGGGGCTGCGAATCCGTGACGAACACGTTCTTGATCAACGGCAGTTGGCTTGCGAGGATCAGGCCAACAATCAAGCCAGCGAACATTGCCAGCCCACCCCAGCGAGGTGTCGGCTCGTCGTGAACATCCCGGTCACGCACCTCGGCCATCGCGCCGCTGCGAATTGCCAACCTACGAACGAGCGGAGTGGTCAGGTAGGTGACGGCCGCTGCCGCCAGCAGACACAGCAAGTACTCGCGCAACCTGCTCTCCCTACTGACGAAACCAGCACCAATCGCCCAAACCCGCGGTCAATCGGCTTCCAGACTATGGACGAGGGTAGGCCGGGAATCGCTCAACCAATGCCGACACACCCGCATGAATGTCCTCGGGTGACTCCGTACCCCGCACCGCGCGCCCGATCAGCGAGGCGATTTCCTTCATCTGGTCCTGGGCCATGCCCTGGGTGGTGACGGCTGGCGTACCGACGCGGATTCCCGATGCAATGCTCGGCGGTTGTGGGTCATACGGGATTGCATTCTTGTTCAGTACGATCCCCGCCGCGTCGCAGCGTTCTTCCGCTTGCGCACCGGTGACCCCAATCCCCTGCAGATCAAGCAGTGCAAGGTGAGTGTCCGTTCCCCCGGTGACCGGGCGCATTCCCTCAGCTGCCAGCGATTCCGTCAGAGTCTGAGCATTTGCGATGACCTGGCGGGCATATTCCTGGTACTCCCGCGTCGCGGCCTCGTTCAACGCAACCGCCTTCGCAGCGACGGCGTGCATGAGCGGTCCACCCTGCATCATCGGGAACACGGCCTTGTCGATCGCAGCGGCGTGCTCTTCTTTGCATAGGATCATTCCGCCGCGTGGGCCGCGCAGGACCTTGTGCGTCGTGAACGTGACGACGTCGGCGTATGGAACAGGACTCGGAATCGCCTTTCCAGCGACCAACCCGATGAAGTGAGCGGCATCAACCATAAGGATCGCGCCAACTTCGTCAGCGATTTCACGGAATGCGGCGAAGTCGATGAGACGCGGTATCGCTGAGCCGCCACAAATGATCATCTTTGGCTGGTGCTCGCGGGCGAGGTCACGAACCTGGTCATAGTCGATGTCTTCAGTGGTCTGGCTGACCCCATAGTGCACTGCGTTGAACCACTTGCCTGAGAAGGAGACCTTGGTGCCGTGGGTCAGGTGTCCACCATGCGGAAGGCTCATCGCCAACACCGTTTCGCCTGGCTTCATGAAGGCGCCGTAGACGGCGATGTTCGCGCTTGCTCCGGAATGTGGCTGCAGGTTCGCGTGATCGGCGTCGAACAGCGACTTTGCCCGCTCGATTCCGAGGATCTCTGCCTTGTCGACCTCAGCACAACCCCCGTAGTAGCGGCGTCCGGGATAGCCCTCCGCGTACTTGTTGCTCAACACCGAGCCAAGTGCGGCCAGCACAGCCGGGCTGGTGAGGTTTTCGCTGGCGATCAACTGGAGCCCGCCACGTGTCCGTTCGAGCTCGGACAGCAGGATTCCAGCGATTTCGGGGTCTTCGGACTGCAATGCGGCAAAGTCGGATCCCCAGAACGGCACGTCGGTCATGCGCGCAAGTCTACGTGTGGGAAGAATCGGGGCGTGATCCGACGCTTCGACGTTTGCCAACCCGAAGAACTTGAACGCGGCTTGGCCGCGGCAATGGCCACTGCTCGACGAGGCGAATTGGTGGTATTGCCGACCGAGTCGGCGTACGGAATAGCAACGGATGCGTTCAGTGCGGTGGGCCTGGCGAAGCTTCGACAGGCGAAGAATCGAGGCCCCGAGCTCCCTGTGCCCGTCATGATCGGAGCCGCCATGACCGCCGATGGACTGGTGTCAGGCCTGAGCCAAGATGCCCGCGACCTCATGGCGGCGTTCTGGCCCGGACAGCTCACCCTCATTGGCATGGCTCAACCGACACTCACGTGGGAAGTTGGTGCGGTTGGCGATGAGTCGGTCTCGGTGCGGATGCCGATTCACCCAGTGGCCTGGCAACTGGCCAAGCGACTTGGACCGTTGGCATTGACCGGGGCGAACATCGCCGGCGCCGACCTACCACTTACGTGCGACGAGGCCGTGGCAACATTCGGATCGATCGTGAGCATCTACCTCGATGCCGGACCATGCTCTGAGCCGACGCCGTCAACCGTGGTCGACGTGTCAGTGACGCCGCCCGAATTGCTACGTGAGGGTGCAGTCACTGCCGCCCAACTTCAGGAGGTCTGCCCAAGCCTCGTGGTCAGCCAATAGCTCCAATCAGGTCTCAATCGACAACCGACGAGTCGTCGTGACGCGGGGCCTGCCGGCTAGGTCAACATGATCTATTGGAACCTCGAATCCCTGGGCCTGGAAGATAACCGCAGGAACACCTCGTTCGTTTCCGGCGATTCCTTGTTCATCGCCGTGCTCGATAAGTAACAACCCACCGGGGCGCAGCAAACGCGCGGACTGCACGACGACATCGCGCACGACATCCAAACCATCAGCGCCACCGAATAGGGCAATCGCCGGATCATGGTCGCGAACCTCTGGGTCGCGCGGAATTGCGCCATCGGGGATGTACGGCGGATTACAAGTCACCACGTCTACAAGGCCGAGCAGGTCCGAGAGCTGATCGGCTGCGGTGGTGGCATCTGCGAGCCGAAGCCCAACGGTGGAATCCACGGCGCGAACCTTCGGCATTGTCGCCTGGACATTTCGCTTCGCCCATTCAAATGCTTGCGGCGAGAGTTCAATTCCCAACGTGTCTATGCCGCCCGCCTCGCTGGCGATCGCAAGCGGAATCGCTGCGGAACCAGTGCAAAGGTCGACAACCCGCAAACGCCGCTCGGTCGTCGAGCGAAGGACGGCGAGCTCGTCGATTGCTAGCTGAACGAGGGTCTCGGTCTCTGGTCGTGGGATGAATACGCCTGGTCCGACCTGAAGCGTCAGGTGACGGAAGTGCGCCTGCGATGTCAGATGTTGCAGCGGCTCGCGCGCGCACCGTCGCAGGACCAGCGACTCGAATTCCTGCTGCTGCTCGGCGCTCAGCTCATCGAGTAGAGCTAGTTGATTTCGTTGCATACCGCAGACGTGTGAAATCAGGAGTTCAGCATCCACCCGCGGCGACGGGACTCCTGCAGCTTCGAGCCTGGACGCAGCATCGGCAAGGATCGGTCGGACCGCCCGGGCGGTCATTCGCCAGCAAGGCGGGCAGCCATGTCCGCATCGACGCAGGATTGAATGACTGGCTCGAGCTCACCGTCGAGTACGGCGTCGAGGTTGTATGACTTGAAGCCGGTGCGGTGATCGGCAAGGCGGTTTTCCGGAAAGTTGTAGGTCCGAATCCGCTCCGAACGATCGACCGTGCGCACCTGTGCCTTTCGGGCGTCTGACGCCTCGGCCGCGGCCTTCTCTTCCTCCGCGGCGATGAGACGGGCACGAAGGATGCGCATCGCTGCTTCCCGGTTCTGCAGTTGGGACTTCTCGTTCTGACAGGACGCGACCACGCCGGTCGGGATGTGCGTAATACGCACTGCCGAGTCGGTGGTGTTGACGCTCTGACCGCCAGGGCCCGAGGATCGATACACGTCGATGCGCAAGTCGTTCGGGTCGATTTCAACCTCCACGTCCTCAGTCTCGGGTAAGACCAGGACTCCCGCAGCGGAGGTGTGGATTCGCCCTTGCGACTCGGTGACCGGGACCCGCTGAACGCGATGAACGCCACCTTCGAATTGCAGGCGATCGAACGGCGCCTCACCGGGGGCGGCGACTCCCTTTGCCTTCACGGCAACAGCCACGTCCTTGTAACCACCGAGGTCTGACTCCACCGACTCCAGGACCTCTGTTTTCCAATTGCGCTTCTCTGCGTAACGCAGGTACATGCGCAGAAGATCGCTGGCGAACAGAGCGGACTCATCTCCGCCCTCGCCTGCCTTGATCTCAAGGATCACGTCCGATCCGTCGAGGGGACCCCGCGGAACCAAGAGGCCGGTGAGCTTCTCGGCAACCTCATCGCGCGCCGCCTCAATCGAGACGGCTTCGGATGCGAACGCTGGGTCTGTCTCACCCAATTCCCGTGCGGCCTCGAGATCTTCACCGAGGGTCAGCCAATCGCGATATGCCTCAATGATGGGCCGCAACTGAGCATGGCGCTTGCCCACCTTGCGGGCCAACTTGGGGTCGGCATGCAAGGTGGGGTCGCCGAGTTGCTTCTCGAGATCCGCATTTTCAACGACTAGCTCTTCACAGCGTTCAAACACCGGCGCCAGCCAATCGATTCAGTGAGTGCTTTCGGATACGTATGGGTGAGCTTCGCCGGAGAACTATTCGGACGGAGTGCTCTTGGACTTGCCGAAGCGCTTTTCGAACTTGGCAACGCGTCCACCGGTATCGAGGATCTTCTGCTTACCGGTGTAGAAGGGGTGACACTGGCTGCACACGTCGGCGTGAATCTTGCCGTCTTTTGCGGTGCTGCGGGTCATGAACTCGTTGCCACAGGTACAGGTGACCTTGGTGTCAACGTAGTCGGGGTGAATTCCGGGTTTCATTGAATCTCCATCAGTGTTGGGTACCGGGTCGTCATGCAGATGCAGCGACGTGAACCGGAACCGCTCTAGTGTGCCATGCGGCGCCATACTCAACGCCAGTCGCACCCAAAAGATTCCACGGTGCACGCTGTCCGACTTCAGCCAGCAACTAACTGCGCAGCGTCCACGTCCACGTCCGAGTCCACGGGTTGTAGTTCTTGGTGCCCTTCGCCTTGCCCGTCAGCCGAGCCTTAATTGTGCGCCCACCGATGGGCGTGACTCGAACCTTGCCGTTGGACTTTGTCACCCGACACCACGAAATGTCACCACGTGATTGCTTGCCGATAGGCCGACACTTCGCGGTCCATTTGATCTTCTTACCCTGCTTCGTCTCCTGACAAGTGATTTGCCCAGTCGTCTTCTTGCAGTCAACCGTCTGATCCCCCTTTGCCAAGGTCACTGATCGACTCGCAGTGATCGTTGTGGCCTCCTGGCTGTACGAGTCGGTGAATCCCACCGTTCTGGAATCCGACGCAGCAACAGAGAAGTCTCCAGTGCCATCTCCATCGCCGGACGCGGTGGGACTCGTCAGGTTCCAGGCCGTGGTGGTTGTGACGGCACCCGGATTACCTGCCGCCGAGTACGCCAGCGAGCACGTGCCGCTACCGCCATTTGGCGTCAAGGTGTCACCGCTGAGGGCACACGGGCCCGATGCCAATGTCGTCGTCACCGGCTGCCCATTCGATGCGTTCGTGCCGGCGAGCGACGCGGTGTTCGGGAATTGAAGCTCCTTCGATCCTGACGGCCAGGCAACACCGTTCCAGAACGGCTCAATTGTCGCTTGGGCCTGAGCTCCACCAGCGCCGTTGGCAGTCTCGATCGCATGACAAACGTCATCGCCATTGGCGTCACCGTCAACGAAGATCGGATCCGACGTGACTGTCGTCTGTCCTGTCGGCAGGCTCAACGTCTTGGGCCAGTCGTCGGGTGAGGTCGTTGCAGAGTTCGCACACGTCAGCTCTATCTCCACGGGTCCGGACCGAAGATCGTTTCCCTCGCTGACTGTCTTCGTTAAGGCGAGGGCGGCGCGCTTCACGTACGTGAAGTCGCACGTCACCGTCTCCCCCGGTTTGACCTGAACCTGTGCGAACGTGAACTCAGTGCTCGTCCCAAAGGGCGCGTTTTCATCGATCGCGTTGGCCGGACCACAGTCGATTGACTTGGTGACCCAACTCGGATCGGAGCCCTCCGTCGGCCGTGTTCCCCCGATGCAATAGGTCTGAATCGGTTGGTCAATCATCGAATCACCGGTGGCTGTGTGGAACCCCGACCCACCCGTCGTGTCGGCATTCTGGTCATACAAACCCTGAGAAGGGTCGCACTCGCCAGTCGTTGGATCGACCACAGTCGTGAGGTAGTTGATCGCGGCATTTGAACCACCGATGGTCTTCGCCCTGATCACCAGCGATGAGGTGGGAGTAAACGTATTTGCCCAGGTGCAGAGGACCTCATCGGTCGACCCAGACGTATCGATGACGATTTGTCGCGAGGTGCCGGTTCCGGTAGTCGGCACCGTCGCCCCGGTGTTGTCGACGCAGGCCACAGACGTTGCTGTCCAATACCCCGCGGATGTCGCCGTCGGCAGGGTCTCCTGCATCGTGTAGGTGCCACTGGTAAGCCCAGTCAACACATCCGTCGCGGGGTTTTCGCCCTGACTATTAGTCGTCGTTAGCGTCGTCGATTGATCAAAACCGCCGCCACTCTTGGTGACCTGGAACGGAAATGCGCCCGTACTGCCAAAGGTCACTTTCGCCAATTGCAGGTCACTGGTTGGTGGTGGATTCAGCCCGTTGGTGAACGTACACACCACAGTGCTGCCAGGACCGAGGTCAATGTCGACGGTCCGGGTACCGAGGTTTGGAGTTGAGGTCGAGCCTGCGCCGTCGACACAACTGAGATCGGTCAGGCTCCATCCTGTGGGCAAAGTCGTCTCCGTCACCGACCAGCTACCTGGTGCACGGGTCTCCGAGAAGACGTCGCCGGGGTACGCGACGCTGTCGCGCATCGAGAACGTTCCTCCTGGATTGAAAGAGACATTGCCTTGGAACCCAAACGCTTGACCGCCCGCCTCAGGAGCGGATTTCTTGATCGTGATTACGCCGGGAACTGGCGGTGGCGGACCTGCATCTCCGATGTACCACGCGTAACAGAAGGCGTGGGTCTGACCACTTCGGAATCCGATGAATTCGACGTTGTCGCCATTGAGCGCATCCGTGTTACAGCGCAGCGCGGCGAAGTTGTACGACCCGGAAGCGAAGGTGTCGTTCGCGGGAAGTGCGTTGGAAGTTGTCCCGCCCATCGTCCAGAGCGCGTTTTTGCCCGCCTGCGCGAACTGTGCCTGGTTGAGGGTAACGGTGACTGCCCCCGTGATCGTCTGTGAACCGACCGGATTGCCTTGTTCATCTAAGCGCGGCACCGAAGCAGTGGTGTTGTTAGTGGCGTTCACGTTTGGGTCTGTGCCGCCAACTTTGCTCAGGTAGGGGCTCGGCGTAGCCGGCAGCGGCGCCTTCCCGCTGATGTTCGATCCAAACGTAATCGGCATACCAACAAGTGGGTTGCACGCCGTCTGGCCGCCAATTGCCGCCTCTTCCTTGTCCGGGTTTACCGGAGGCACCATGTTGTTTGCGTAGTTGGTATCGGGACCGAGATTCTTCAGGGTCTCCTGAATGTTGTTGCGAGCGCGGTTTGCACGGACATTCGGCCACGTCGTAGTCGTGCCCGAGGTGTCATTGCAGTAGCGGGCGACAAGCGTGACCTTGTAGTTCGTCGGGTCGGTGGGTGCCGCCGCCGCAGGGGTGGCAGCAGCGATCGAGCCAATAGCGGCACCGACGATCGCGGTCGCCGCGATTGCGATCGATACCAGAACGGATACCAGCGACTTGAACCTGCTCTGAGCTACCAACCTCACCATGACCTGAGCCTACGGTCCTGCGCTCGCCCAGTCTCGGGAGTGACGGCAATTGCTTATTGAATTTCAGACACTTTCACTGATCACCGCGCGATTACTTTTGTTTCGGCTTGGGGGTCGGGACGGTGATCGGGCTACTAGAACGGCTTTCTCGCGCCAATCAGCCTGCTCGCATATAGCGGATTGCCATACCAACCACGAATCCCAAGTCCGGCAATCGCAACATCCTCTGCGCCTAGCGCGGCCAAGTCCTCGGC
>DMNR01000038.1:13183-13530 GCA_003452655.1 Actinomycetota bacterium
GCGCGGCCAAGTCCTCGGCGTGCTGCTTGGCGAACTGCGTGTCGACGATCCGGATCTGCCCACCGGGCTTCGCCACCCGAAACAATTGCGCGACGACTTCGCCACGAGCTTCGCGACTTGCAATCTTCTGAATCGCTACATTGCAGAACACCGCATCGAACGAATTCCCTGGCAGGCTCATCTCAAGCATCGGCTCGGTCACCAACTGCAGGCGACCCCGAACTCCGTTCAGCTGCGCATTGTCCATCGTCAGTAGGGGATCACTTCCCGCTTGCGACCGACTGCGGAATTGGTCCAGACCAACACCTTCGGCATCGCGAAACTTAGTCAGTGCAGTGATGATCACC
>DMNR01000038.1:13676-14147 GCA_003452655.1 Actinomycetota bacterium
GTGCAGTGATGATCACCAGACCTGTTCCACAGCCCACGTCGAGAATTCGGGTGGGCGCGGCCGGGAGGTCCGAGATGATCTTTTCCCAAATTGCGAATCGACCACGCAGCACTGTGTTCAGGTAGATGAGCGCCTGAAGGGCCAGCACCACAACGAACCCAATATCGATCCACTGCGCCGGCGGACTCTGGATTACTGCCAAGACTGTGAAGAAGGCAGCACCAACTCCGCTAAACACAGGGATGTACCACGCATCCATCCCATACTTGCCTGCAATCGATCGACCCATTCGAGCATCATGGCCCATCAGGGACCGCAACTTGCGTTGCGAGTGCGGGCAAGTCCTTACAGTTCGACGATGTCGTCGCCGTCAGCGTTGGTCGGGCCCGCCGGAGTTGACTTCTGCACTTGCAGCAGGAACTCGTAGTTGCTCTTAGTCTCGCGCAACTTATTGAGCAGCAACTCGATCGC
>DMNR01000442.1:0-9932 GCA_003452655.1 Actinomycetota bacterium
GACCAAGCACGCTGGGAACGATCTGCCAGGTGAGACCGAACTTATCGTCCAACCAGCCACACTGCTGTTCGGTGCCACCCTCGCTCATGCGCTCCCACAGGTAGTCGATCTCTTCCTGAGTTTCGCAGTCGATGAAGAACGAGACGGCCGGTGAGAACTTGAAGTTCGGGCCACCGTTGAAGCCGACGAACTCTTGGTTACCAATGCGGAACGTTGCTGAGATCATTCCGCTCATGGGGCCCGGGGCAGAATCTGGATAACGAGTAGTCGACAGCACCACTGAATCGTCGAATACCGAGGTGTAGAACTCGACCGCTTCTTCGACCTGATCGTTGAACCATAGGAACGGTCGGATGTTCGTCATGCATTCTCCTTCTGGTCTGACTTCGAAAGTGGACAATCAAGCCAGTGCGTCGGGCGAGATTGTGAGCCGATCAAACCACCGTCGATCGCCAAAGTCACGCGGCCACTGCCAACGCAACCACGCCTGCCACCCAGACGGCGGTAGCGAAGACCGCGCTGGCCAGATCGATCAACGCTGAAATCCCCGCGGCCTTCATCGCGGCGAGTGTGGTCGGCCAGGCATCACTAGCGGACTTCAGCCGGATCAGCTCGGCCACGTAGATGCCGGCGATGAATCCAACGAAGATCCCGACCACCGGGATGAGGAAGAAGCCCGCGATCCCTGCCAGCCCACCAATCAAGATCACCCACGACGGCACTCCGCCGGACTTGAGGTGCTTGCTGGGAATGAGGTACTTCAACACCGCCCCTAGCGCGACAATCAGGACCGCGAGCCCCGTGAACCACCACGCATGGCCGCCCTCCACGATCCCCCACACGAGAATTGCCGCAGCGCAGAGGAACGCACCCGGCATCACTGGAACGATTGTTCCGACTATGCCGATGACGCAGGCGATTGCCACGAGCGCGTTAAGCCACACAGTCAGCCACGTTACCTGCGCGCGGTGGTGAGCGGACCACATCCCTGCGGCGGATTCGCCGCACCTCCCCTGGGCGATGGAGGCTGGGCACCCGGGAGACTCGCTGAGTGCTACCCGCCCATCGGATTTGGATCCCGCCAGGCGCGTTCAAATGGCAGGCGCCAGGCATTAGGTGACACCAGTTGGTGCACGGCATTGGGACCCCACGAGCCCGGCGCGTATTGACGCACTGGCGGAGGGGATTCCAGCAATGGCACCGAGACCTCCCACAGGCGCTCGATGCCATCGGCGGTCGTGAACAGCGTGTGATCACCTCGCATTGCGTCAAGGATGAGGCGTTCGTATGCCTCCAGGAAGTCGCGCTGCAATCCGGTGTCATGCATTGCAAATTGCATGCTCAACTTGTCCAGGCGCATTCCCGGTCCAGGACGTTTGCCGTAGAAGGACAGCGACATCTTCGCCGCGTCTGCCAGATCGAATGTCAGGTGGTCCGGCCCCTGCGAACCCACACCTGACCCGGCGGGGAACATGCTCTTGGGCGGTTCACGGAATGCAATCGAGACGATCCGCTGGCCCTCCCCGAGGCGCTTGCCAGTACGCAAGTAGAACGGGACTCCGGCCCAGCGCCAGTTGTCGATCGTGCACCGAAGCGCGATGAAAGTTTCTGTGTCGGACTCCGCCTCCACACCGGAGATCGCGCGGTAGCCGGTGTATTGGCCGCGGACGACATCGGTCGGATTGATCGGCAACATGCTTCGAAAGACTTTGTTCTTCTCTTCGCCAATGGGGCCGGGCTCAAGTGCGGTTGGTGGCTCCATCGCAATGAACGCAAGAATTTGGAACAAGTGCGTGACCACCATGTCGCGATAGGCGCCCGTGGCCTCATAGAAGTCGGCGCGCTGTTCGATGCCGAGGGTCTCAGGAACATCGATCTGAATGTGATCAATGAAGTTTCGATTCCAGATCGGCTCGAACAGTCCATTGGCAAATCGGAACGCGAGGATGTTCTGCGCTGGCTCCTTGCCCAGGAAGTGATCGATCCGGAAGATCTGCTCCTCCGCGAACACCTCGTGCAGTTGCGCGTTCAGCGCCACCGCAGATTCCAGATCCACGCCGAACGGCTTCTCCATGATCACGCGCGAGCGCTCAACTAGCCCCGCCTGCGCCAACAGATGTACCGCCGACAGTGCGGCTTTGGGCGGAACACTCAGATAGTGCAAGCGCTGGGGCTCAGTGTCGAACGTCCCTTCGGCCCGCTTGACGGCTGCCGCTAATGCCTCCGGACCCGCAACGGTTGGAACGAAGTCCAATCGGGCCGCGAATTCCTCCCAGTCCTCATCGGTATAAGGACGCGAGAAGAACTCGTCAACCGCGCTACGTGCTTGATCGATGAACTCCTCCCGCGTGAGCTCATCGAGGGAGACACCGATGACCTGGCAGCCCGGGATGAATCCTGCCAGCGCTAGATGGAACAGCCCCGGAACCAACTTTCGCCGAGACAGGTCGCCGGTCGCGCCGAACAACACGACCACTTGCGGCTGCCTGGGACCGAATCCCTTTGGTGCCTTAGCCATGCGCCCACCCCACACTCAGAAAAACCGACGTCATTGGTCAACGACGGTAGCCATGGCTACCCGCAAACAGAAGGGGAGAAATCGAATCTTCTCGGCATGGCAATAAGTCGGAAACATGCGAGGCTCGAAGGGGCGTCTACGCTGGCTCTCAATGTCGCCACCCTTAGACCGCCAGTTGCCGCTACTGGGCGCATACGCTGCGCTTCGCTGTGCGCGTCGAATTAGCAACGACTTCGACGTGACGTTGGCGACCAGCGTCGGAACTGTGGAGTTCTCACCCGAGGTTCAGGGCAGAATCGATGCCGGTATCGAGTTCGATGCGCAAGTCCGTGAGCGCCTGCGCATATTGCATGGTGCGGACGCGCTCGACATCACCGAACTGGGTCTGGTCGGCAGCAGCGCGATTGCCGCCACGGTAGATGCGATGGCGAACGGCATCGCAGTGATCCTGGGCGGCCACCTGCCGGATGACATTGAGGGCGGTCGGGTCGGAAAGCCCGACGCACTCATCCGGTTCAATTCCGCATCTACAACCCAGCGCACCTACCTCCCTGTCGACATCAAGCGCCACAAGACCCTGTCGGACTCACGCGACGGCGCACCACCTGCGCTTCTTAGCGCGCTGACTGCGCCACAGCACCAGGACGCACGTGCGGTGGGCGAGCTGACAGTTCGCAAACAGGAACGCGACGCCATGCAACTGGCTCACTACTGGCGAATGCTTGAGAGTTGCGGGCGTGCTCCGAACATCGGAGCCCTCGGCGGGATCATCGGCACCGACGAGGTCGACGGCGACCTCGTCATCGTGTGGCGAGACCTGGAACAACCAACGTTCAAGACGTACTCAAGGTCTAGTGAGCGTGGCCATGCTTTGCGCTCAGCTATGCAGCGCTACGACCACGAATTCTCGTTTCGCTCACAGGTTGCCTCGGTTGCCAGCGCGCGATCGGGTTCAGCACACGACCCCGAACCATTAGTCGAACCCGTATTCGTCAAAGAGTGCGGCGAATGCCCATGGCATGACGTGTGCCTAGATCAACTCGGATCGTCCGACGCTTCAGTGCAGGTTGGCCGCCTCTCAACCCGCGAATGGCTGACGTTGCGGAAACTCGGTTACTCACGGGTCGAGGATCTCGCCGCACTCGACTTGGCGACGATCGAATCGGCAACCGCTGAGTCCGAATCTCCATCAGCGGTCGCGACCTCGGAATTGCTCACTGCCTACCTGCCAGAGGTTGCTGCGATTCAGTCGCCGCGGCGCCGTCTGCGCGATGCGGTGATCACCGCGCAAATGGTCTGCGATGGCACCCATCTGCGGCGCCTAACTGACGGAACCGTCCAGATACCGCGAGCAGACATCGAGATCGACTTCGACATTGAGAATGATCGCGATGCTCAGGTCTACCTCTGGGGAATGCTGATCACAGATCGAACCATCGGCACCACCCACTTTGAACATGTGACGTCGTGGGAAGAACTAGATCCCGAATCCGAATCAGCACTCGCCGCGGAATTCCTGGATCGCCTCACCAAGATCATCGCCACAGCTCGCGACGAAGGTAAGACCGTTCGGGTTTACCACTACTCAACGCCGGAACCCTCCAACTTGTGCCGCATTGCGCAAGAGGCACTGAACCCCGACTTGCCCGACCCTGAACAGGTCGACGCACTAATCACCGAGACCTTCGTCGA
Source organism: Actinomycetota bacterium (assembly GCA_003452655.1). Classification (GTDB taxonomy): domain Bacteria; phylum Actinomycetota; class Actinomycetes; order S36-B12; family UBA10799; genus UBA10799. Next base: position 4,211 of record DMNR01000442.1, read on the forward strand.
CCTCTACCCGATCATGCGCGCCAACTTCTTCAGCCGCGACGGACTCGGGCTCAAAGTTGTCGCGACGCGTGGCGCAGGTTTCGCTTGGCGAGATGAGGACCCCGGCGGCCTGCAGTCGATCACTTGGCTCGAACAGGTGCGCGCGGGAGACAGCCACGTCAAGCAGCGCGTGCTGGAGTACAACGAGGACGATGTTCGGGCGACGCTGGCACTGCGCAATTGGCTAAGCGACTGAGGCGGCGTCAGTCCTCTGCCGGGCGGCAGTGACTGAAGGGCTCGCCTGCACTTGCTTCCGGCTCACTGAGGGGCGAAAGATGTGCCCATGGCCAAAGACCCAAAGAAGCAGACAGCATCGGACCTCGTCAGCAGTATCACCCAGTCGAGAAAGAACATCGGCACCGAGGCGGGCAAGCTGCTGTGGCTCAATGACGTGGTCGAGCACGACTATCCGTCCGCGGCCAACTACCTGGGCTTGATAGCAGATCCAAAGACCGTGACGGCGTTGGAGGCCAGCCTGCGTAAGGCGCCGATCGAGATGCATCGCGCGAATGACATTTTGCGCGCGGCCAACCTCGACCTACTCACCCTCGACGACGCGAGCGTTCGCCGTGACCTGTCCAAAGTGATGGGCGGCGAGCGTTGGTCACCTGTGCTTGTGGTTCGCGGTGACGTGCTTGCTGGAGTTCCACTGACCATCGCTGACGGATATCACCGCGTCTGCGCGAGTTACCACCTGTCGGAAGATACGTACATCCCTTGCAAGATCGCGGACCTTCCCGTGAAGGAGAAGACGTAACCCACCTGAGTATTAGCCGGGGTATTGGTTACGGAAACGCACCATCTCGTCTTGCAGCATTTGCCAATAGGTCGGCTGCGTCCGCTTCAGAGTCCCGGCCCACCCCCTGTCGCCTATCCCCCAGTGACTGAAGTCCGTACCGCCACTGAGTCGGAATGCGACCTTGGCGTTATAGAGCGGGTCGTAGATCAAGTTCAAGTCAGGCTTGTGCACGTCATTGATCTGGAAGAGTCCATGATCGCGGGTGCCATTCGAATTCAGTGGGCTGACAACACGTGGGTATCCGCGCGATTCGCGCATCGCGATTCCCCAGGCCGTGCGAATGTACGGCTCGCTGAACCCTGCGGCGGCCAGCACCGACTTGAGCTGAGTCGGACTCAGCGCCGCTCCGTTGGTGCCAGTGGGCAGTCCCCCGCCCACCGAAAGGGTCGCTGGGCTCGAGCCTGCGACCCACTTGAGGCCAAGCTTCTTTGCGCTGCGCTTCTCGATGATCCCGGTGGCAGATGCCTTGCCGTAGCCGATCTTTCGCTGGAACTTCTTGACCGATGCCTTGGTCTGGGTGAAGTAGGCGCCAGTGGCACCCGCCTGCGCAAGTCCGGCAGTCGCATAACGCTTTCGGATAAGCAGCGTTTGCAGATTGCGAACGGACTTCGAGTTCGTCACTCCATAGCGGGCGGCGGCGGAATTGAACGCCGGTTTGCTGCTCGCACGCACAGTTGGCGCGACTGTTGCAGTCACCCGATCTGCATTGGTTGCTGCCGAAGCAGACGGAATCGCGATCACGCCGAATGCGGCCGCCAGGCACAGACTGACTGTGCCGACGACTGAACCCTTCAACATGTGCGCCATGCCTCGCCCGATCTCAAATTGAATGCGCACTGCACATCGATTGCACTGCACGCGTTACCCCGCATCGTCACGGAACCACTAATCCTTGAGCAATTTGCTCCGGTATTCACCCAAATAGCGCAATTGCCCCAATTTTTGGCGGATCGTTTACTCCGTGCTGGGTTTCACCCGGGCAAGCGGCGCTGCATGATTGAGGCAGCTGAAGATGGCATCGCGACGCGGGGAGCTGACATGAAATTCCCAACTCGCGTCAGCGTGACCTTGTCCTCATCGCCACCACGTCCCTGTTCATCCCCGAACAATCCTGGGGCGACGTCGCGCTCCACGGACAATCTGCCGACGCCACCACGCTGGCGCGTTCGGAATCGGAACCATCCGCTCGGGCGGTAGTCGCCCCGGCGAAGTGCAAGAAGTTACGGCAGGCACTGAAACGGACGAAGAAGTCCTCGGTCGCCAAACGGCGAGTCCTACGCAAGCGCATCAAAGTCGCTTGCAGGAAGATCAGTCCAGTAGTCACAACGCCCACACCGACGCCGGAACCGGACACTGAACAGGCCCGGGCGATGTGCACGATCGATGATCCCCGAATTCGTGAACTCAGCGGGTTGGCCAGCTCCGCATTGCACCCCACGGTGCTGTGGACCCACAACGATTCGGGTGACCAGGCTCGAGTCTTCGCCGTGGACATCACCACCTGTGGCGTCGTCGCGGAGGTGGACCTCACGGGGGTCGTGGCTCGCGACTTCGAGGCAATCGGCCGGGGCGTCGACACAGGGGGAAACTCCGTCATCTGGGTAGCCGATATCGGCGACAACGCCGGGAACCGAGGCAATGTCACGCTGTATCGGTTCCCAGAACCTGCCTCCCTGACCGACCAACAGGTCGTGCCCGATCCCTTCACAGTCACGTACGACGGGGGCGCGCGAAATGCCGAGGGGATCCTTGTCGACCAGGAGCGTGGCGGGCCCGTCTGGATTGTGAGCAAGGAGGCAAACGGAGGCATCTATGAATTGACAGCCGGGTTCCAACAAGTGGGTTCGGCAGTGGCAACTCGGATCGCGGATGTTCCATCGTTCATGACTGATGCTGCCGCGAAGGCGGACTTGTCAACCGTCTTGCTTCGTTCCGGTGACTTCGGGCAAGTACGACGCGGGCTTGTGACCAACGAGCCGGCTGAGAACTTTACGTTCCCTCACCAACAGCAGGGCGAGGCCATGACATTCAGCGCCGACGAGCGCTACGTCTACATCGCAAGCGAAGGAGTCACCGAACTCATCCGTATCCCGGCGGACCAGCTCCCGTGAAACTGCTCGCCCGGTGCCGGCGGTGGCAGTGCCATCGTGAAGTATTGGCACGTGCACGAAGAGTCCGAGAATGAGCGGCTGCAGGTATTCGTCTACGGGACGCTACTTCCCGGCGAGGTCAACTACGAGCTACTGCTTCGTGGCCGGACGCGCGGTGAGGAGCCGGCGACACTGCGTGGAGCTCGAATGTGGGCGAACGGTGATCGCTTCGCGTTGACCGGTCGATCCTGGCCCTTTCCGTTCGTCGCACTTACTGAGGACCAACACTCGGCTGTGACCGGATGCATGATTACCGTGGACAAAACGCACGCGGCCGAGGTGTTGCTTCGCCTCGACGAACTTGAGACCTTCACGCCTGGCTCATCAACGAATCGCTACGAACGAGTTCTGGTATCTGTGAACACCAGCGGTGGCGCAATGCAGTGCTGGACTTACGTGGCCGCGGACCGAATCCGCGCGGAACTTGACCAATTGCCGGCAATCTCGCACGGCGACTGGTTGCGCTACCTACGCGAAGTCACCGGCGAACAATCAGTGACTAAGCGAGCCGATGAACTCGGAGAGAAATAGCCCCACGATGCCGACCACGGCGAGGCCGATGGCCGCTCCTGAATTGCCTGGGCCCTTGTCGTCACGCAAGATGCCCGCGACCACCACGAGTGCCGCGATGAACGCAACGATGATCGAAAGAATGGTCATTTCAGACTCCTTGCCCTCACTGCGGCGCTGAGGCCCTGTCGAAGACAAGATACGCATCTGCGACTTCTTGTGCATGTCGTGCTAACCCGCTGGGTCAGCGGTCTACCATCACCGGGTGAGCACAGACGACGCGAAGCCCGCAAACGCCCAACCGAGCGCTGCCGAACCCACTGAGCAGCTTTCCGACGAGGAGGCCCGCGCGCGGCTTGGCGTGACCAACGCTGGACTCAACCGCAAGAAGACCATCATCGGGGCGATTGTCGCGATCGTCTTCTTGGCAATCGTCTTCCTTCGGGTGATCCCGCAAATCGGCAGCTACTCAGAAGCGATTGTCTACATCCAAGCTATGACGGGCGCCGCAATCGCCGGGCTGATCATCGTCACTTTGTTTTACCTCTGGGTATATGGCTGGCCGTTCGTTGCATCCACCCCCGGGCTGCACTACAAGCAGGGATTCATCATCAACCAATCGGCATTCGCAGTGTCGAACGGTGTTCCGGCCGGTGGAGCCTTGGGCCTCGGGCTGCAATACGCACAGCTCACGTCTTACAAGACAACCCCCACGGTCGCAACGGCTTCCATCGGCGCGACCGGAACGTGGAGCGTATTTGTCACGTTGTTCCTGCCCGTCACTGGTGTGGTGGCACTCTCCGCAAGCGGCGACGAAGCGGGAGGTTACGTCAAAGCCGCAGTCATCGGTGTCATCGCCTTAGTCGTGGTTGTGGGCCTATTCGCACTAATTCTGAAGTCCGAGAAGAACGCTATTCGAATCGGCAAGATTGCCGACTCAGTGATCAATTGGTGCATCCACCTGTTCAAGAAGGACAAGAGCGTCGACGTCTCCGCGCAGATCATGATGCTAAGAACTGACATCGTTGACCTCGTCAAACGTCGCTGGCACGTCATCACCATCGCTCAGATTGCGGTGTCCTGGAGCCAATTCGCAATTCTGTATGCAGCACTCGTCGGTGTCTCCGGATCGGCTGGAACCATTCCCCTACTTACCGCCTACGGCTGCTGGGCGGTCTCTCAGTTGGGCATCATGATTCCCATTACACCTGGGGGACTCGGAACCGTGGATGCTGTCCTTATTGGCCTGCTCACCACGATGGGCGTCGACAACGGAGCGGCCACGGCGGCTGACCTCGTGTGGCGTGCCTCGTCATACATTCCGCAGATCTGCATCGGCTTGATCTGCATCTTCTACTGGCGGTGGGACATTCGTAAGCACGGCGACACCAAGCCGACTCAGGCTCCCGCAACCGCCTAGATCCCCTCGCTCTCAACGCCGATCGCTCGCATGCCAACCTCGCCAATGCGGGTGGTGGGTGTCGACTGGGCCGCAAAACAATGGGCCTGTGTCGAGTTGACCGACGGCGCCGTGACCAACGTTCTGGGGCTCAAATCGTTCGCAGAGGTCGTCACGTTCTTTGACGGCGCGGATGCGATTGGCGTCGATATCCCAATCGGGTTGCCTGTTGACGGCCCGCGACGTAGGGCCGACCTTCAGGCACGGTCGATGGCTGGTCCCTCGACGGTATTTGTCACGTACCCGCAAGCGGTCTACGACTGCCCCACCCATGCCGATGCGGTCCGCCTGTGTCGCGTCAAGAACTGGCCTGGGATCTCACGGCAAAGCTACGGTCTGCGCACGCACATTGCCGATGTTGCCCCCTTCGCCAAGCTCGCTCACGAGGTCCATCCCGAGGTGACCTTTCAACATCTCAACGACGGACCTCTTGGGTTCTCGAAGCACACCTGGAACGGCTTCTTCATCAGGCGCAACCTTCTGCGAGCCCAAGGAATCGACGTACCAGAACGATTGCGCGAACCACTCCCAGGTGTCGACATCTTGGATGCCGCGGCCGTTGCTTGGACTGCGCAGCGAATCGCCGAGCGACGAGCCCACACGATCCCTGCTGATCCAGATGCAGGCGAGCCCACGATCACCTACTGAACGATCGAACTGGCGAGTATGCGGGATCCAAACCGAGGCGTCAGCGGATCGGTAGCTGCGAAACCCGGACAGCGATCCTGGTCGCCTCGGCCCGTGTGAACTTGCTCCACTGCGGTT
>DMNR01000442.1:10012-10265 GCA_003452655.1 Actinomycetota bacterium
TGCTGGGCAATCCGGAAGCCCTCAAATCCGTGGGCTTTCGCCAGCGTCTTCCTTTGTTGCTCAACGTTTGCCTTGACGATGTCTCCTGCGACCGCAACCGGGGTATTAACAGCCTTGGCGCACCGGCTCGTGGCCTTCTTGAGTGCCTTCCACTTCTTCTTGGCCGAGTTCACCGAGGCATATCCGTAGATATCACTGGAGACCGCAACGGAGGCGGTGATGTTGTCTCCCGAACCTGTCTGGGAAAGCGGAA
>DMNR01000442.1:10407-20577 GCA_003452655.1 Actinomycetota bacterium
CCGAACGATAGACCCGCCGTAACGAGCACTGCCACCAACACGGTCACGGATCGAGTCCCACGCATCTTCACTCCTCGTGCCTGGCTGCCGCAGCGGCCGCATGTTCAGGCGGGCGTCACTCTAGGGAAGTTCGTTCCGCGTCGCCGGTTGAGAAGGGCCTAGCTGCGCGGGTCAAGCCCCGGACAACGGTGCACTCACTCAGCGGCAGGACGCCACCGCTGATACTCCATGCCTGCCGCAACGTCGTCGGCGATCTGACGGGAGAACTCGCGTTCGACGAGCCAGAGCGCCAGATCGATCCCGCTCGTGACTCCCCCGCTGGTGACGAGGGTGCCGTCATCGACGACCCGATCTGAAACGACATTTGCACCAAGGTCGGACAGATCAGACCAAGCGTTGTGATGCGTAGTCGCCCGGCGACTCCCAACAACTCCAGCGTGGGCCAGCAGCATGGTTCCGGTGCAGACGCCGGCCATAGTTTGCGTCGACACGTGGGCTTCGCTCAACAGCCGCAACAAGTGACCCTGTGAAACCTGAGCGCGCGCACCCGCCCTCGCATTCGCCACCCAGCCGCCTCCGGTAACAACAACAACGTCGGCACGACCTGGGACAAACACATCGTCAGGCTCAAAACGAATACGATGCTGCCCTTCGACGAGGGATTGTCGCTCACGAGTCACCAACCACGCGTCAACATCAGCGCCGAGTGTCGACGCGCGACGCAGCACTTCAAGGGGCCCAAGTGCGTCCATTTCGTCGACGCCATCGAATACCACAATGTCGAATCTCACCCGCGCAGTCTCACAGATCGGCATGCATGTGACACGTTGCGCATTGCTCGGCGACGGCAACACGATCTGCCTGTCGCTAGAGTCCAGGAATGGCTCAACCATTCTCCACTTTCAGCGATGACGCCCTCGGCGACCTCGACACGGTCGGGCTCCTCGAGGCGCTTGCCAGCGGCGGGGTTTCCGGCGAGGAACTGCGCCAGGCGTCCCTTGCCCGTTCGGAACGGGCCCGCATTCCCTTGAATGCTGTTGTCACGATGGCAGACGATCCTGCCGTTTCAACGGGACCGTTCCGCGGGATCCCGACCTACGTCAAGGACAACGAAGACATCGCGGGGCTACCCACCACTCATGGGTCCCGCGCGACAACCCGCAAACCCAAAACCACAACCTCAGCATTCGCCGAGCATTACCAGCGGCTCGGATTCACCATTCTCGGCAAGTCAACGCTGCCGGAATTCGGTCTCACGGCAACCACCGAACCGCTTCTGACTGGCCCTACCCGCAACCCGTGGAACCCTGACCACTCGAGTGGTGGATCGTCCGGTGGGTCGGCCTCACTTGTGGCGGCCGGGGTCGTTCCGATTGCTCACGCCAACGACGGTGGCGGTTCAATTCGCATTCCAGCATCATGCTGTAGACTGGTCGGTCTGAAGCCGTCACGGGGCCGACTCATCAGCGCCCCAGAACTAGAGCGCCTCCCTGTGGCAATCGCGGTTCAAGGTGTGGTGACAAGAACAGTTCGTGACACCGCCGCGTTCTACCGAGAGATTGAACGGCTCCATCCGACGCTTGCCCCAATCGGCAACGTCGTCGGTCCCGGTCGAGCCCGGCTGCGAATTGCCGTGGTCGACGAGGGAATGGCCGGGATTCCCGTCGATCCAGAAGTCCAGGAGACCGTTCGCCGCACTGCCGACTTGTGTTCCGACCTTGGTCACGACATCGAGTTCATTCCGTTCCCCTTTGACGAACAATTCGGCCGTGACTTCCTGCGTTACTGGGCGGGAGTGGCGTTTGCGATTCAGTTCGGTGGCAAGCAGGCATTTGATCCGGAGTTCGACAAGACCAAGCTCGAACCTTTCACTTACGAACTCAGCGGATTGTTCAAGCACGTCGCAGTGCGGATGCCCGCGGCATTGCGCCGCCTACGCCGTTTCCCTTCCACGTATGCGGCGGCCTTCGCGGACTTCGACGTGATGCTGAGCCCAGTGCAGTCACATCCGGCGCCCGAGATCGGGTATCTGGGTGCCGAGTCCGATCCCCACGATCACCTCGTTCGCCTGCTGCGATATGCCTCGTTCACAGCCATCCATAATGTGTCGGGCGCTCCGGCAATTTCATTGCCCATGGGCCAAAGCACGGCAGGGTTGCCAATCGGGGTGCAAGCGGCGGCGCCCTACGGGCACGAGGCGGATCTGCTGGAACTCGCCTACGAACTCGAGGCAACGGCACACATGTCGACGACAGCGCCCACGCGAAGCTGGCTCGGCGAACTGCCAAGCTCCGGCTAGCGCGTCAAGCAGTTGCCGGTGCCGCTGGAACGCTATTCGGCTCGTCGGGCACTGGGCCAACGCCGGGCACCTTTGCCAGCAGAGACCGCAAGACGTCGCCAATCACCATTCCAACAAGGCACGTCGGGATTAGCAGCGGGCTTCCCAACAAGAGGCCGAATACAACCGCAACGATGATCATGGGCTTCCACCCGAGCTTCAAACCGGTGGAGGTTGCGGCCAGTACACCCGCCGCCGCCAGCGTCGGCACCTGAGCGTCCGAGCCGAGCACCACAAAAATGGCGCCCACCGCACCCCCAATGAACATGGCTGGGAAGATCGGTCCGCCTCGCAATCCACCGCCTAGGCACAGCGAGTAGGCAATTCCCTTCGCCACAATGATGATCACTAGCGTGCTCATCGACGTGACCTCGAGAACCTGCGAGATGTAGCCCTCGCCCGACCCAAGAATCAGCCGGGGATCCACGTGAGTGGCCCCAACTCCGATGATTGCGACTGCCGCAACGAGCGCACCGATGATCGTTCCGCGGTAGACGTGTGGTGGACGCTTGTCGCCCCAGTTGCGCAGGTAGTACGCCGGGAGCCGGACGGCCACGATGATGAGTGACGAAACGATCGCTACGGGAATAGCCCACAACAAATCGGTCCAGGCCAGCTGCACGGGGACGCTGACGATATTGACAGTCTGACCAGCACCCATGTTCACAACCAGGCCGATCACAGCTCCGAGTACCGCAATCTTGATCAGCTTCTCGGTATTTGATTCGTCCACCTTGCTGCGTTGCGCGAACCACATTCCCAGCGCAGTTCCCATGGCAATCAGGCCAGCCTCGGGACCAAGTACCGCACCGGAGAACAAAGAAATGACGACTGCGGCAAGGGAGATCAACGACGAACGAATCGGATCGACCCGGACAGCGAGCCCGTCGAGTGGACTATGACCAAAGACGCCTGTGCTGCGCCGAAGCGCGACCACGAGAGTGGCTCCAACTACCAACATCACCGCGGTATAGACACCGACGAACGCCTCGTTGTTGATTGCGTTCGGGATATCGGTCCACAACACGTCGAGAGCGACGTGGAGCAACTTGAGGTAGATGACGCCAATTACGACACCGACGAGGAGAGCGACGATGAGTAGCACTGGCCGAAGTTTGGGTTGAGCCTGAGACTCATCACTGGCAGCAGACACTGCTGACTCTTCACTGGACACGAGAAAGATTCTCCATGCAAGAGCACCCTGGTTGCCTACTGGGTGGGTGGACCCAGAACGCAACCAGGGTGCTTCCGCGCAGCGGCCTGCCAGCGACTGTGACGTTCGAGGCGGAGACGGAGGACCTCCTCGATCCAGTCGGGTGGTGCCGCCGGCGCGCTACGCGGCGTGTGTGGTGTGGAAGTGCCGCTTCGGGATATGAACGCTGTGCGCCTTCTTCGGCCTGGAGCCGAGGCGCTCATCGCGCTCGCGTTCGAGCTTGGCCATTGGATCGTTGTGCTCATCAAGCTCCGACGGTCCGAGGAAGGTGAGGAGCGTCTTGCGTGTGTAGTACTTCAACCGAAACTTGGTTTCCATGACATTCACCTTTCAGAGTCTTGCTTGATCTTGCCTAGTGACTTGACAGTAGAACTGTTGCGTATCTTTTGCAATACCCAGCGCCAAAATCTTTGGCAATAGTTGTCCAATACACCCGAATGGGTCACACTCTCGATATGAACGTTGCCGGTGCGCCGCCCGATGACATCGCCATGTCCGTAGCGAACGCCGCGGCTTTGCTGGGTCTGACGCCGTCAACGCTTCGCACCTGGGATCGCAGGTACGGCATGTCTCCCAGCGTTAGAACCAATGGCGGTCATCGCCGCTACAACGCTGATGACCTGACCCGCCTACGGCTCGCCGCCCGCCTCATTGATTCTGGCTTGCCCCCGGCCGGGGCCACCACGGCGGTGATCAACTGGTCAATTGCCGAGTGCCGCAAGCGCCTCGGAGCAGACTCCACGTCCAGTATTGACAGCACATCGAACCTCCCCGCCGAGCAGCGCCCAGGTGGCGGTCGGGCAATCCCAATGCCGCGCGCGACGACAGAACAACGCGGACTCATGCGGGCAGCAATGTCGCTTGATCCACAAGCGGTCCGAGACCTCATGTCCGCGGCGATGCAGTCGCGAGGTGTGGTCCGCGCGTGGGAGGACCTCGCAGCGCCTACGTTGATCGCGATCGGTAACCGTTGGGAGAACACTCGCGAAGCTGTCGAGGTCGAGCACACCGCATCGATCGGACTACAGCAAGCGCTGGATATCCCGGCGCCGGAGGTGACACGCGCGCGGCCGATCCTGCTGTGTTGTCTGCCCGAGGAACAACACGGACTTGCGCTGCTGGCTTTGCGGGCAGCTTTGATCGAGAACCGGACTCCTACCGTCATGCTCGGCACTCGGATGCCCGAGGCGGGACTGATCGCCGCTACCGCTCGGCTGCGGCCCAAAGCGGTGGTGTTGTGGGCCTCTATGTCCGAGAACGCCGACCCGGCCGTGCTGCGCGCGCTCCCGAGTCAACGGCCTCCCATCCGGGCTTTTGTCGCCGGGCCGGGCTGGAATTTCGACCTTGAAATGACAGAGGTCACGCCCCTGTCGTCACTGACCGACGCCATGCAAAAACTGCCGCTCTGAGGAATTCAGTGGTGCAGGGCCCTCACTTGTCGGCAGTCGCGAGTTCGTCGTCTTGTCTGCGCACTTCCGAGAAGAGTTCGTTCTCCTCCGCGTGCTTGGGGTACTTCCACCACACCAATACGATGGCGATGATCACCGAGACAAGAGCGAAGATGATCGCTGCTCCCTTTCCTTCGGTGAAAGCTCGCTGTGCTGCGGCGATGAGCTGAGTCGCGTCGGCGCCCGGCAGCGTCTTCGCCACGGCCTCGGCCCCCTCGAAGCTCGACGAGATTTCTTGGGTGGCGCGATCTCCCAACTCCTGCGCCTGCTGTGCGGGCAGAGTCGAGAACGCCTGTACGAAGTATCTGCTGTAGACCACCGCGAGTAACGTGCCGAGCAAAGCTTGGAAGACGGCTCCGCCGAGGTCCTTGGTGAGGTCCATAGATCCCGAACTCATTCCGGCCTTGCTGATCGGCAGAGATGCACTCAACGATCGCGAGGCCGATGTGGATGCCATGCCGATTCCAATCCCCACCAGGAAATAAGCGACCACGACCCAGGCTTCATGTGTACCAGGACGCCAGGTAATGAGGATCTCGACGAAGCCAACCGCAACAAACGCCAGTCCGATGAGGAACGTCAGTCGTGTGCCTTTGGCTCCGATGAACTTGCCCGCAAACACCGAGGCCGGGACCATGCCAATCGCCAATGCCAAGGTCAACAACACGGCATGCAGCGGCGTGTACCCCAGGACATTTTGGGTGAATTGTTGGCCAATGAACATTGCTCCAACGAGCGCGCCGAATGCAACCAAGCCGGCCACAAAGGCCACCCAGAATGTTGGTATCGAAGCCATCTTGAGGTCGAAGAGTGGATTGGGCGCTCGGCGTTCGCGACGCACGAAGAGGAAACCACTAACAAGCATCACAGCGAAGAGGACGCCCACTGTCAGGGTGAGGCCCTGCGGCAACATCACAATTCCGAGAACCAGACTCGAGATCATGATGACGCTAAGTGTGCCGCCGCGATGATCCACCGGTTGGTTGTGTTCCTGGGTGGACTTCGGCAGCACGACGAACCCCAAGGCCAACACCACTAGTGCGAGCGGAACCGTGATGAGGAAGACCGATCCCCACCAGTAATTTCCGAGTAGCCACCCGCCCAAGATTGGCCCCAGCACCGACGCGCCAGTACCGATCCCGGTCCACAGTGCGATCGCGGCGGTGAGCTTCTTTCCGCGCCACAGTGCGGTGATCATCGACAATGTCGTTGGGTACAACATGCCACCTGAGACGCCTACCGCGATTTGTGCACCGATGAGCATGACGGCCGTCGGGGACCACGCGGACAGCAGCGAAAACGGGACGCAGAGAAAGGCCCCAAGCAGCAGCATCCGTTTGCGGCCATATCGGTCGCCGATCGCGCCGAGATAAAGAACAGTCGCCGCAATCCCGAGCTGATACGCGTCAGTAATTCCGGTCAGCTCGGTGTCTGTCGCATTGAGAGCAGACGCAATCGACGGCAACGCGACGTTGGAGATCGATGTATTGATGTTGGCAACCATCGCGCCAAGAATCAGCGTCGTCAGGATGATTCCGGCCTTTGCGGGCGCCGATCCCAACGCCGAAGGTTTTGCCGCGCTTGCGGTCGTGGACATTTCAGTATCTTCACAGTTGCGGGCCGAGATATCGCGTTCACGCGGGCACTCGCGGGCGGGCCCACAATCCACGGCGGGACTACGCTGGCGGCATGAAGAAGAAGTGGTCCGAGCTCACTGCTCGCCAACAGACACTGGTGCTCGTCGGCGCAAGCATCGAATTGGCCCTGACAGCTACAAGTTTGGTCGATCTGGCCCGTCGGCCCGCGAATCAGATCCGCGGGCCGAAGCCAGTTTGGTTCGCTGGAGTCTTCATCCAGCCAATCGGCCCGATCGCCTATCTGACTGTGGGAATCAGGCGGTAGCTGCTAAACACCCTTGTATTTGGCCGCCGCGTAGATCGACTTCGTGGCCACGACTGCACCCGTTACGGAGTCGGTTAGCGTGATCTTGGCAATGTACGAGGTGTTGGCTTTGACGCCAAATACCGTGAACTTGCCGCTCAGCGGCGCGTTCGAGTCGTTGTAGGCGACTGCCGAGGGATCCGCGGTCAAGTACAAGCGGGCATCCACGGTGACAGCCTGGCTCTTGTCGCACGGCTTCACACCGTAGGAAACCATGATCGTCGCCAGACCGGTTTCCCCTGCCCGAGCGTCACCCTTGTACGTGAGGCTGGTTACGGGATCGCACGCCGTGGTTGTGATCCCGGCGCCCGTACCACTGCCGATCTCCTTCGCTGATGCTGTTCCCGCTGCCCCTGCTACGAGCAGGCCAGCAGTCAGCGCTACGACTGCACCACGGCGAACTAGATTGGTCTTTCCTGGCTGGGTGTTCAGATTCATTGCGGACATAACCCTGGCTCCAAAGTGTGCGCGGTCGCGTCCGGGTGACGGCGACTGCTTCATCAAGGAGTCTCGACCGGTTGCCGACGGGGCACAATTGGCCCTTGGTCGTAAGACCCACAAGCACCCGGCGTACCTGCCAGATGCCCCGCAGAATCACGCACGGTCAGAGCAGCGCGAATTCACCCGTGTCCTTGCCCGATTCGCAGGCAACTGACGATGACACTGCAATAGAGCAGCACGAGTGGGGAGCAAAGTGAAGCGAGGTTCGGTAGCCGTTTCAAGCGTCGCGGTCGCACTTGCCGCGTCGCTGGGTACTTTCCTCGTCGCCCTCCTTCACTCCTCAGGCGCCTCGATGGCCGTGGTGAGTGCAGCTGGCGGAGTTGCCGTCGGCGCTTCTGCGGTCACAGGTGCGCTGAGCATCCGATACCAGCCGCCAATCCCACCAATGTGGGAAGAAGGCCGTTGGGCCTTCAGTGTCGGTGCTCTGCTGTTGCAGGTCGCTGGAGCCTCGGCATGGCTCGTTGGCGCAGGGCCCTGGCCTCCGGCGCTCGCGGCGTTCAGCGTTGGGGCGGGGCTCCTGGCGACGATCCCACTGGCCCCGCCGAGACCGCGCATCATTGATGTTCGCGACGTACCGTCCACTGAACTCATTCCGGGATTCGGTAGGCAAGAGCTCGCCCCTGAAGATTCCCCAACCGCCGAATTCCTCCCCCAAAACTCGGTCTCCCACGCGGTGCGGCGCTCCCGCACACCTCGCAGGACCGACTCCGAGCACTAACCGCTCCCATTCGACTCTGCCCTCGCTTGGGGTAACCCGGTGGCATCATGTGCGAGTGCCGTTCCACGTCGTCCTCCACGAACCGCAGATTGCGGGCAACACCGGGAATATCATTCGCCTGTGCGCGAACACCGGCGCCCACCTGCAGCTGGTCGCGCCGCTGGGCTTCGAACTAGACGATGCCCGCCTACGCCGAGCAGGCCTTGACTATCGCGAGTTCGCGCAAGTCCGAACTCATCAAAGTCTGGGCGAGTGCCTCGACACCCTCGGTCGGCCCCAAGTATTTGCATTTACCGCTCGAGCCACTCGAACTTTCGAAACAGTTCAGTTCACCGCTGGCGATGCGCTGCTCTTTGGGCCAGAGAGCGACGGTCTCGATCCGACGGTCCTGGCAACAATCGATGACGACCGCCACGTGCGTATTCCGATGCGAAGCTCAAGTCGAAGCTTGAACCTGTCGAATGCCGTCGCGGTCGCTGTCTACGAGGGACTGCGCCAGCTCGATTACCCATTGGATTGAAGAAGGAGGACCGCGCGTGACGACAGCCCTACGCGAAGCGATCAGCAAGCGCTACGGCGTTGAGGAGTACGTCTGCCTCGATGCCCAACGCACCCAGTGGCAGGCGAGCCGACCGCTGGATGGCATCCGAATTGTCGACTTCACCCCGGTCTTCCGAAACACGCTGACCAAGTACGAACCATTGATTGCTGCGGGTGCCGAGCTCGTCATCGGATTGCATCCGCAAATCCCCGCCGACGCTGGACTCGTCGCCGAACTCTCCGCATTGGGCCTGCGAACGACCACTCACCCCACATCCGAAGACTTCGACCTGGTGTTGGACTGCGCAGGAAAGAACGCCGATCTTGCCGCGAACTTCGGCCACGTCGAACTGACCCAGTCGGGAATTGCGGCATACAAAGGGTCACTGGGCCCTGTGGTCGTTGTCGATATGTCAGATCTCAAATTGCTCGAGACCGTCTTCGGCACTGGTGACTCATACTTTCGAGCCTTGGAGCATCTCTGCGTTCCAGCCGCAGAAGGCCCCGTTCTGATCTTCGGAGGTGGCAAGGTCGGCACCGGCATTGCCTACGCGGCACAACAAAGGTCAATTGAGCCAATCATCGTGGACTTCCCCGGGTCTGGACTTCGCTTCGTGGACACGACAGTCGTTTCGGCCACAGACCACGACGCGGTGAAGGCGGCCATCACCCGGGCGCACACGATCGTCACCGCGACCGGGAAACGAAATTCCGTCGCACAATTCGCCGAGGCACTGACGCACAGCAATGCACTGTTGGCGAACATGGGTGTTGACGACGAGTTCGGCGCGGGCGTGCCAGCAGAGCGCGTGCTTCATTCCAAGGTTCCAGTGAACTTCGTGCTGGACGAACCGACTCTGCTCACGTATCTGGATCCGGTCTTTGCGCTATCGAACGCTGCGGCTGTCCAGCTTGTTGCAGGCGAGACTGCCAGTGGGATTAGCGCGCCGCTGTCTGACACTGAGGAGAAGATCCGCGCGACGCTCACACAAACCGAGACCCACGTCCAAGAACTCGCGGCAATCACCACGATCGCCGCGTCACGCCGCGACTAGCCAGAGGTCGCCGACTTCGGTGATGGCGCTGGCTTGGTAAGTGGTGACGATTTAGGGGTAGTTGACCAGACTGGTAGCTCAACCTGTTCTCCGCAAGGAACCAGCGGTCCGAAAGCCTCCATCGTTGGACAGGCTTTTGGTGATCCGTCGTTGTTGTAGCAGCTGTGAATCTCCAATAGCCGAGTCGCGGCATTTGCGTCACAGGCCGTTTGGATCGGCTTTCCCGTGACCTTCTCGACGATGCCGCGAATTCGCGCAGTGGGTACGCTCTGGCCTGCCAATGCGTTGATCTCGGTACTGGCCCGCTGCAATTGTGTGGCCTTGTCCACTCCTAACTCGAAGTACTGGCGAGCACCGGCATCGGTGTTGTCAAACATGCACGTTCCGTGCTTCTGCCACTCATGGTTGTAGGTATC
>DMNR01000442.1:20638-26770 GCA_003452655.1 Actinomycetota bacterium
AGCATGTACCAATTGGGCGGCCCAGTGATGGCAGGGCTCGGAGAACCTGACGGGCACGCTCCTGCACATTGCGCACCTGGGCTTGCACTGACGCTCGCCAGGATGTTCGCAGCGCTGTCCTGTGGCGAGCTCGACGGTTGGGTGTTTGGTGCGCCACACGCCGTGAGTATGACTAGAACGACTGCTACTACGAAGCTCTTCAGGTGCACCGCACGATGATCTACCAACCATTCGCACGGACTCAACTTGAGACGCGGATCCTACGGCACTGGATGCGCCCAATGCGTTGACCGCAGTGTTGGCCCATACTCGCCCCATGAGCGAAGTGATTCTCGAGGAACTCATCATCGGCTTCGATGGAACCGTCGTCGAGATCTTCTATGCGGGCCGTGGCGATAGCGATCGCTTCCACATCGCTCAACTCGAAAGTGCCGAGTTGCTCCACCTTGACGCCCGTGGGGGGCCAACATTCAATCTGGTGGGCACCCATCGAGGTGGAGTCGCCCTCAACCGGCTCAAGGTCAAAGCTGCAGAACTGCCCGCACTGCAGCAAGTTGTCTCAGAGATCAACGAAGCTGCTAGCCCTCTGGACTGATCACTACGTCTGAGAACCCGGATCCTTCGGCTTGTTGTGGTCATTGGTTTCTTTCTGCTCCCGCTGCGCTTGTGCTACTGCCGCCTCGGCGGGCGTGGGCACACCATTCGGAACTGTCTGCCCGCTGTCGATCTTGTCCGCATAACGCTTCGCTTCTTGCATAAGTCCTGGATCCAGCACTCCCGATCCCCCAGCGCGCGAGATCGCGTCGCCACCGCTGCCCCGCAGAATGTAGGCGAATCCAACAGCAATGAGTGCCCCCACGATAGGGCCGACAAGGTAAACCCAATAACTAGTGAAGTCGCCTCCAACGAACGCCGGGCCGAACGAACGCGCCGGGTTCATCGACACCCCACTGATCGGTGCAGCCCACAACCCCGCGAGCGCGATGTAGCCACCAACACCAACGGCTGCGATTGCGCCAACGTTCTGGGCCGCAGAGGCCGTACCCAGGATGACGCTGACCAGCAGGGTCGTCAGGACGATCTCCATAGCCAACGCTTGCCCATTGGAGTAACCGGGACCTGGAAGCGTGGCACCCAAATTTTCAATGTCGCCGAGGACTAGACGAAGGAACAGTGCCGCCAGCGAGGCACCTGCGAGCTGCATGACGACGTAGNNCGCCACCACGGGAAGTCGCCTCGCAATGCGAAGGCAATCGAGACGGCCGGGTTCAAGTGGGCGCCAGAAACGGCGCCCATGAAGAGAATGATCGATGCGACCATGAGCCCTGGCGCCACAACGGCTGCTGCGAGACTGATCTTTCCTTGAGCTGCCAGCATGCCACCGCCAGCAGCAGCCAGTACCAACGCGAAAGTCCCGAAGAGCTCGGAGAACATCCGGCGCCATTCGCGGCGTGGATTGTCGAAGTCGCCCGACCTGCCGAACTCAAGAGTGAGCATGTGTCTGGTCCGCAGACCCATATCTGTGAGTTCTGCGGCCGCCTCGGGGTTCGGGCGCACGTCGCTCTCGTTGATTGCACTCATCGCTTGCCGCTCTCAATCAGTAGAGACTCCCGATCGCAACCAGCATCTAGAAGAAGCTGCAATCAGGGCGAACCTAGCCCCCTCATCAAGTGGTTGGCAGCCCGAGCTAGCGGCGTCATCCTCGGCGTTGGGAACCATCCACGCTCAAGCCACGAAGAAAGGTCAGACCCTCTTCTTAGTGTCAAGTCACCACACCGGGTGGGGGTGGCTTTTCTTGAACGGTTTGCTTTGAAAGGCGGCAACATGGGGGAACAAGGCGTGCACGTAGCGATCGTGTCCGACGACTACTTCGCGGCAGTCGGATTCGCACATGAGTTAAGGACCGCAGGGATTACTGAGGTCATCACCCTCACCACAGCTGCCGGGCGGGTGTGCAACCTCAACCGCGCGCCCGACTGTGCAGTGATTGATGCAGCTGACGAACACCCTGAATCGTTCGCGCGCTTGATTGACGTGGCAAGGCAGTTGGGCTGCCCGGTGCTGATCATCTTCAAGGATCTTCGCCCGCTGTGGGTGAAGCTCGCCATGGATCTAGGAGTTCTCGGGGTGCTGACCCGGCACCAGGCGCGTGATCATCTGCCGATCGCGGTGCGTGCGTTGGCCGCAGGACAGTCGTGGATTCCACCGGTGGCATCGGGCGAGAGTCCGACGCCGACCGTGCATTTGTCTGCCCGCGAGGCCCAGACCCTCACGCTGTACTGCGAGGGATTCAAGCTCGCCGCAATTGGTCGCAGGTTGCAGGTGAGCGAATCCACAGTGAGCACGTATCTAGCTCGAATCCGTGGCAAGTACGGCGCACTCGGCCGACCTGTCAGCACCCGACTCGCGCTTCGCCAGGAAGCGATTAAGGACGGGTACATCCGCGCGACCTAGGGTGCGCGGATGTACCTTGGTGGATCTGCAACTTCCTGACCCGCAGGGTGCTACCGGAGACGCACTGTGTATGTCGTATTCAGCGCGAGGCGCTGACCATTGCCGGTTGCGGTGGCAGCGATTCGGCACTTGCCTTTCTTGCCGGTCAGAACCAACCGGCCACCGGAAACCTTGCACGTTGCCTTCGTGCGACTAGTCCAGCGAATTCGCGAACCCGCGTCGGTGGTCGTCGGCAGTGCAACGCGCTTCTTGCGCTTGGCTCGAACCGAACTCGGGACACTCCCAACGACCCGTTGGCCCGCTGGCACCGGTACTGGCACCGGGGTAACAGGTGCCGTCGGAGTGACGCCAACAACCCCGGAAAGCGCCACATAGGTGCCGTAGCTGTTAGGCGAGAAGTCGACATCGCCCGACGAGTCCTTCAAGCCCATGACGAAGCGTGCCCCCGAAATTCCCATCGCCTTCCACGGGAACCCAGCAATCCAGCCATCGGCCGTCCGCACCCACCTTGCGCTGAGGCCGGTATCGACCGTCGTGCTGCCCGAAGTCCAGAACACCGGCGCCGTGTAGGTCGTACCGACATTCATGAAGACACCTGGGGCGACGGAACCATAGTCAGTTGATCCATCCCCGTTGGTATCCAGCAGCACTCCCACGTAGCCATCGCGAGACACCGATCCATCGGATGCCGGCGAGCCAAGCCCCACGACCATCAAGGTGTCTGGCGCCGACTTCGACACAGCCATCCCAGAAGTCCCCAGTTCCGGGTAAGCGGCAGAGTCGACCGCTGAGTCGTACTCATCGTCAAACACCCAGTAATTCGGGTCATTGATCAACGTCTGCCCACTTGCTTCACCCGCGCCGCCAAGCCTGCTGAGCGGACTTTGCTCGAGCATCGAATCGGACTGCACCCCCACCTCACCGGAGCTGCCGCTCGCCGCCGCCACTGCCCCAAGCTCACTCGTGATGTCGCTCGGCCCCGCAGGTTGAGCGGCAACAGCCACAGAAGCCACACCCACTCCACCCACGCAAGCAAGCACTCCGGCAGTTACCAGGCTCCCCCGAGCCATCCCCCAAATTGTCACGAACTCCCCCAAACTGAATGTGCATTCCCTTTGCATGCGCGAGCGAGTGCGCGCGCCCTCAACGAGGATCCCGCCTGCGCGTCGAGGTGTCTGTCCTGTCTGGGCACGACATCAGATGACACGTCCGGAACTGTCATGCTTGGAGGACCACCGGCCCAACGAAGGTAGGCACACCGTGAGCGACCCACAACCGACGTCAGCCATCGAAGCGGTGATCTTCGATCTTGATGGGGTGTTGATCGACTCCGAGGAATGGTGGGATCAGATCCGCCATGGTCTAGCCACTGAAAACGACCTTGAATGGCCTAGCGACGCGACGCGGCTCATGCAGGGAATGAGCACCCAGGAGTGGTCGGCGTACCTCGCCGAAACCGTTGGAATTCCCGGAATCGCATCCGAAGTGGCGGGCACAGTCATCTCGCGAATGGCGCAGCGCTACGCGGCACAACTCCCACTGATTCCGGGCGCAGTCGAGGCCGTCAAGAAGATTTCCGCGCACTGGCCCGTAGCGGTTGCGTCGTCGTCTCCCCGACAATTGATTGACGTCGTACTCGCCAAATCGGGCTTGAGCGGCGTCGTCCGGACATCGATGTCGACGGAAGAATGCGCGGCCGGCAAACCCTCACCGATCGTCTACGAGTCCGTGGTCGAGCGCCTCGGTTCAACGCCCGCCCGAACGGTTGGAGTCGAAGATTCGAGCAACGGCCTACGGTCCGCGTCGGCCGCGGGACTCATCGTCGTGGCAGTTCCGAACCCGACCTACCCGCCCGCGAGCGACGCATTGGCACTCGCCGATGCCGTCGTCGAGAACCTCGCCGAACTCACTCCGGAACTTGTTGCCAACCTCGCACGCTAGCGATGCCACAGCGTTGACGTGAGGTGCGAGTTGTCAGTGACACTCAATCCGTAGTCACCACCGACCACGAGGAATGGCGAACCGGACACCGCGGGCGACGGCGTCCCCGACGCCCAGTAACTAACCCCTGAGCTGTCGCGCAGATTCAGCACGCCGTTGCTCGCGAGTTCGAGATAGCCACCTGGATGCGACGTTCCAGCGGTCCAGACAGACGTCATTCCGTCACCAGAAGCATCGGGGTAGCTGGCCGAGCCCGACCCGTCCCACAACGACGCGACACCGTCAACGACCGCCATCTTGTACCGGCCGTCAGCGGACCACACCGAACTGCCACTGGCGATCTTCATTCCTTGGGGCACTGAGCCGATTGGCGTCTGTAAACCATTGACCAGTTGCACGTGGGCTTGGTTGCTGCCCGCGATCGATGTCGCAGGCGACGAAGCAGCGGCGCTGACCAGTGTCCCAACGACCACGTTGTTGGCATCGCGAAGTTCGCACGTGGAGTTGCCGCTGCCACCGGGCGTGCAGACCGCGAACCCGCGCACCGGAGTGTTGAACCAATCCGCGCCTGCAGCCCGCAGCACGTTCTGCTGAGAGTTCGTGGTGGCCCACGCGGCGAAGTCATCGAATCGGTTCTCGGGGATCGTGGTTCCGCTACCACCGAACTCGTTGACGACATTCGAACCCGGTGTCGCGTAGACAACTTCGACGCCACAACTCGACGTAACCGGCGCCGGTGAGGACGGCGCGGGATTGTGCGTACCGGAGCTCGGCTCCCATGAGAACCCGCTTGACGGATTGCCACAAGCAGGAGAACCTTGCACCGCTGCCGGCCCGACTGCCGACACCATGACGGAGTTGTTCAGGTCGTACCCGCCCGATCCATTTGCCACTCCGGTCCAACCGAGGACGTGGGCCCGATTCCACAGCAAGTTGAGGTTGTAATCGCTGGCGGCGGGGTGACCGAACGTGGTCTTTCCACCCGGCGCCGACAGGCCGAAGTCGACAGCTAGTCTCGGTGGTGCCGCGTCCAAGACCTGAGCGCGCGCCTTCTTCGAGACCGCCTTCGCAGACATGGACGAAGCCGAAGCAAGCGAGAAGCCGGTATCCACGATCGTGTCAGAGAATCCATCGGTCCAGCACTCGTCGTCGTACCAATGGTCACCACATGGTCCGATGCTGTAGCTGCCGTTGAAGAAGACACGGAACGAACCGTGCTGGCCGCCAATCGCGCAGCTTCCATCGTCGGTGGTGCCGTCACCATTCGGGTTCAGGCTGCCTTGGCAGTAGTCGATGTACGCGGTACCGCCCACACTTCCTACCCAGAAGCTGATGTTCGCGCCGAGTCCAAGGTGGAAGTCCTGCAGAGTGCCGTCGCTGTACACCAAGTCAAGGTCGCCGCTGAGATTCGTGCCCAGCAACCCGAACCATAGGTTCGCGGAAATGTCAGCATTCACGACCTGCCCGTCACGTTGTTGAATTGCGACGAGACAGTTGTTGGGCGGTTGCGGCAGTCCAGACGTCCAGGACGGGCAGTTGTTGCTGCCCGAGGCGACTCCGGCATCGATGACATCCACCAGGTTGAAGTTTCCGCCCCCGCCCAGCACCAACGTGAAGTTGCCTGGGCTCGTCGAGATGACATCGCCGTTGACGTTGATCACTCCGCCAGCGATTGAGGGATCACCGATCCCGAACCCGCCGCTGAAGCCCAACGAGAACGACGAGTTCGAAGAGTCC
>DMNR01000348.1:0-1766 GCA_003452655.1 Actinomycetota bacterium
CCGTTCGATGGCTCGTGAGCACAAGGATTGGGATGACTACCGCAGCTCAATGGTTGCCGACGGGCGGCTGGTCGCTCGCCTTCATCCGACCTATGCCTACGGAATGTTGCCGGCGAGTCAGCAGTGACCGACGGCCGTGCGTGCAGGGCTTACCACCCGGTCGCGGCCAGATCTATTGGCAGGCGGCTTGGCCTCATGCACAGCCAACGGAAACAACTACTTGCCTTCGACACCAACGACGCCAGATCAACACCAAGTTTCCTATGTCTTGAGAGATGGGTTTCCTATGTCCTGAGGGACAACAACAGAAATCACCCGTGCGTCTGTCGACGGCGGTCGCGACGCAGTCGGGCACTTATCCCTCGGGTCGGTCGAGGACACCATCAAACTGTCGTACTCCTTGGAAGCCAAGTGTTACAGCCCAACCTCGGTCGGGACCCGCGACATCGCACGACTCGTATCTAGGCTCCGTCACCGCGAGTTCGGAGTCCTTGTGACAACGTCGTACGTGGACAGGCAGGCGTATCAAGAGGTACGAGCTGATAGGCATCCGGTGGTCATCATCTGCGGCGCCGACATCGTTCGCCTCCTCAGGGCGCGAGGCTTTTACAGCCCCGAAGCTATCCAAGCCTGGCTCGACGATGAATTTCCGAGTCTGTGAATGGTGGAGAATTGCGGGCCGCATCTTGCGAGAGATTGCGTTGGGTGCGGTTCCTGGTCGGCGACTGAGGTTAGTGACCAGGTCCAGCACATGGGAGTCCGCATGAAGGATTGAAGTCCCCGCAGACGCTACCCCAAGCGTGCGATCTAGCTGATTTCGCTGACGCCGAATCCCTCAGAGTTCAAAAGCATCCGCGAACGTGTCTTCAACCTGTCTTCCAGCGTCCCTGTCAACAGCCGCTCGTTCACACAGCAGGAGCCATTCGGAACGACTGATGGGATTTCCCGCAACATCGGTGATCGCCTCAGGGTCTTTGTCGAACAGGAAGGCACCGGCATCAGTCACGCTGGGGAACACCTGCATGCGCAGATCCCAGGTTCGCGTTCGCCCGAAACGTTCAGTGAGTTGACGTGCGAGTTGCTGCATCTCAGTAGCAAGGTCACGATTTGTTGCCCCGGCCGAAGTCTCCAGATCATGCGCGAGTTCTTCGAAGAAGTGCTTATCTTCTCCCCAACCATCCGCGGCGCCCGCAATGGTGGCAGCCAGAGGCTGCCTATCCGCGTTCAGCCCAACCGCACCTTCGTTCAGCCACGTGGCCGCCATGTCCGGAAGTGCGACATACAACAAGTGGGCACGAAGTTGAAGTGAATTCTCGTACCAACTCCAGCTACCCCAGTGAGCGCCGCTTGGTAGAGGTGCCGTCACCGACTGAAAGAGAAACACCGAGTCCTCAGTCAGTGGCCCAACTCGGTGGTCCGCGTCCTCCCCACGCGGAAATCGGTCGTTCCAGTCGTCGAATACATCCATTGTCGTGTTCCTCTCCTACGGCTTTGCCTGCCGCGTCGCTGTCTCCGGGCGACGCTGCGTCCTCCGGTGATCTGAATGCTTGAACCCGCCAGTCGCAGTTCCACGGTAGTCGGGGTCGGCGTACCCAAACAGTTAGGACTTGATCTAGGTTTCCAGGATGGAACACGCCAACTCGGACATCTTGCGCGAGGGGTCCGACATTCCATCCGTGTCCGGCAGTGCGGGATAGGCCACACAGGCCGACCAACGTCAAGCGTGCCGTTCAGCGGCGACATCGAAGCCTGTCTCTTATACACAT
>DMNR01000348.1:2007-2878 GCA_003452655.1 Actinomycetota bacterium
ATTCGATGAGAGCCCTTTGGCGGCACAGCAGCTGCTGGAGGTCGAGAACGATCTCATCGCGAGCTACTTTCTTCGCACTGGGGAGCTGCCCGCCGCCCAGTTCTTGGGGTAAGCACCCTGAATGTCAGTCCGCCGTGATCACCTAGTCTTGGTGGGCCGCACTGCTGAGTCCCACGTGCAGAGCGAGGAGGTGTTCAGATGGGTGAGAGAGAAGTCGTCTATGTCGACATGGACGGGGTCCTCGTCGACTTCGCATCGGGCCTCGCTCGCGTTCAACCCGGGCTGCTTGCCGAGTATCAGGGTCGTGAGGACGAGATACCCGGAGTCTTCGCGCGGATGGACCCAATCCCGGGCGCCGTCACTGGCTTTCAGCAGCTTGCCAACACATATGACACCTACATTCTGTCGACCCCGTCATGGCACAACCCATCATCGTGGTCGGACAAGCTCTCGTGGGTGCACGACCACCTGGGATCGCAGCAGGGAACCCCGGCGTACAAACGACTCATCCTCAGTCACAACAAGCATTTGAACGCCGGTTCGATCCTCATCGATGACCGACTCCACAACGGGGCCGACAGGTTCGACGGCCAGCTCATCCGCTTCGGTTCACGCGAATATCCGGACTGGTCAGCGGTCCTACACCGACTTCTGTGACGGGGCTTCACGCCTGGGAGCCTGCAGCATCTTGCATGCAGGGAGTTGCTGGCGGGTGCATACCCGCCGTCAGTCCCGGTGTCGCCGTCGAACCGGCGCGTAAACGCGAACCTTCCCGGCGCGCGCCAAGACCGGTGCCCTCGCCGGCGTCGGCTCCACCCGGAGCGCGCGCCTCCCCACCCGAGCCTCATCCACCCGCCGCTGCAAGTACGCG
>DMNR01000251.1:0-1134 GCA_003452655.1 Actinomycetota bacterium
GCTAAGTAGTAGTCAGTGAGCATTGATGTAGCTGGATTTATCCCGAGCCCCGGTTCGGGGGTCTGGAACCTGGGACCGCTGCCAGTTCGGGCGTACGCCTTGTGCATCCTGATCGGCATTGTTGTCGGCGTGATGGTGGGCAATCGCCGGTGGGCTGCTCGCGGTGGCAAGTCCGGATTCATTACCGACGCTGCACTTTGGGCGGTGCCGTTTGGGATCGTCGGAGCGCGGCTCTATCACGTGTGCACCGACTACCCGACGTACTTNNGCAACTGGTTCAACCAGGAACTGTTCGGCAGTCCGACGGATCTGCCGTGGGGCCTGCAGATTGATCCTGCTAACCGTCCACCAGGATTCGCGCAGTATGAGACTTTCCATCCGACATTTCTGTACGAGTCGATGTGGTGTGTTCTGGTTGCCTTGCTCGTAATTTGGGCGGACAAGCGGTTCCAACTTGGTCACGGTCGAGTATTTGCCCTTTACGTGTTCAGTTACTGCGTGGGTCGCCTCGTTTTCGAACTGGTGAGAATCGACAACGCAACGCTGATATTTGGTGTGCGCGTCAATGTCTTCACGTCGATCCTGGTTGCCCTTGGCGCGGCAACATATTTCGTCGTGAGCGCGATCAAGCGGCCCGGGCGCGAGGCGTCGGTTTACCGGGAACCCAAGGTCCAGGATTCAGCGCCAGTGCCCGCGTAAGAGGGCTGTGAGGGAATCCATTTCCTGAATCGCACGCTTGGGGGATACACTTTCGCGAGCACAGTTGGGCCAACGTCGTCCCCTGTGTACCAATTCGCTGGTGGTTGTGGCGGTGCTGCGGCCAGTTGTCAGTGCACTGATCTGTGCTGATGCACGCAGCGATGGTGGTTTCGACCAATGCGAGAACAGCACTTGAACGATGGCGCTTGCCCGTGAAGGCTCCGCTGGGTTCGAGGTGCTTCGCACCGGATAGGAGGCAAACGACGTGACTGCTTTTAGCAGCGTCCCCCAAGCCCAAGGTCTGTACGACCCGAACTTCGAGCATGACGCTTGCGGGGTCGCTTTCGTGGCAACGCTCACGGGAGTTGCCAGCCACGAAATCGTCGTACAAGCGCTGACAGCGCTGCGTAACCTCGATCACCGCGGCGCCTCCGG
>DMNR01000251.1:1215-2444 GCA_003452655.1 Actinomycetota bacterium
GCCGACCAAACGGAAGCCGACCTGGCAGCCGCAACAATTGAGGGCATTGCCGCCCAAGAGGGCCTGGATGTTCTGGGCTGGCGCGACGTCCCGATCACCGAGGGCCTTGTGGGTGCCACCGCTGCTTCGGTCATGCCGACCTTCCGCCAGCTTTTTCTGTCGGCCGCTCACCCTGATGGATCCCTCGTGCGCGGGCATGAGCTCGAACGGCTGGCGTACTGCGTTCGCAAGCGTGCCGAACGCGAGTCGGGGGTCTACTTCCCGTCGCTAAGCTCGAAGACGCTGGTCTACAAGGGCATGTTGACCACGGGTCAACTCGAACCCTTCTACCCAGACCTGTCCGATCAGCGTTTCGCTTCCTCGCTGGGTTTGGTGCATTCACGCTTCTCGACCAACACGTTCCCGAGCTGGCCGTTGGCGCACCCCTTCCGGTACATCGCACACAACGGCGAGATCAACACCGTCAAGGGCAATCGCAACTGGATGACCGCTCGCGAAGCGATGCTCGCCAGCGATCTCATTCCTGGCGATCTGGAACGACTGTTCCCGATCTGCACCCCGGCAGGCAGCGACTCGGCAAGTTTCGACGAGGTCCTGGAACTGCTGTACCTCGGCGGGCGCTCGCTGCCACACGCCGTCTTGATGATGATCCCGGAGGCGTGGGAGAACAACCTCACGATGGATCCGGCCCGTCGCGCGTTCTACGAGTACCACTCCACGCTCATGGAGCCCTGGGACGGGCCTGCCAGCGTTTCGTTCACCGATGGCGATCTGATAGGCGCAGTCCTAGACCGCAACGGCCTTCGCCCGGGCCGGTTCTGGATTACGGCCGACGGTTTGGTTGTCCTCGGATCCGAGGCCGGTGTGCTTGAGCTTGATCCGGCCACCATCGTTCGCAAGGGTCGACTCCAGCCAGGGCGGATGTTCCTCGTGGACACCATCAACGGTCGCGTCATCGAGGACGACGAGATCAAGGCTGAACTTGCCGCTGAGCATCCGTATCAGGAGTGGCTCGATGAGGGGCTGCTTCACCTCGAGGAACTCCCAGACCGCGAGCACGTCGTGCACACTCATACTTCCGTGCTGCGCCGGCAACAGGCCTTCGGCTACACGGAAGAGGAGTTGCGCATCCTGCTCACGCCAATGGCGCGCTCCGGCATGGAAGCACTCGGTTCGATGGGGACCGATACCCCAATTGCGGCGCTGTCGAACCGGCCACGCCTGCTGTT
>DMNR01000251.1:2496-3158 GCA_003452655.1 Actinomycetota bacterium
GACTACTTCGCGCAGCTCTTCGCGCAGGTGACTAACCCGCCGTTGGACGCGATTCGTGAGGAGATCGTCACCTCTCTGAACACAACCATCGGCCGCGAGCTGAACTTGCTTGATGCCGGGCCCGAACACTGTGCACACATCGTGCTCAGTTTCCCGGTAATTGACAACGATGAGCTGGCGAAGATCCTGCACATTGACGCTGACGGAGATACCCCTTACACCAGCGCCAAGGTTTCGATGCTGTACCGCGTCGAGGACGGCGCCGAGGGCCTTGAGCGTCGCCTCGATGAAATCTGCCGCGAGATCGACGAATTGGTGGACCGCGGGGTTGAATTCATCGTCTTGTCCGACAGAGACAGCGACGCCGAATACGGACCGATTCCTTCACTTTTGGCAACGGGTGCAGCGCACCACCACTTGGTGCGCAACAAGCGTCGTACGAAGGTCAGCCTGCTCGTCGAAACCGGAGACGTGCGTGAAGTGCACCACGTCGCGTTGTTGATCGGATACGGGGCCGCAGCGGTGAACCCGTACCTGGCAATGGAATCCGTCGAGGACCTTGTTCGTCACCAACTGCTGGACGGTGTCGACTCGGCCACTGCCGTGCGCAACCTTGTCAAGGCGCTGGGCAAGGGCGTGCTCAAGGTGATGAGCAAGATGGG
>DMNR01000140.1:0-667 GCA_003452655.1 Actinomycetota bacterium
AAGAAGAGCACATCGGTCAGCAAGAACGGGTCAGGCGCCTACTGCGAGAAGGGGAGTCTGTACATCAAGACCTACGGGGAATCCCAGCGAGTTCGGGTCACATGGAGTGCGCCGGCGACAACTGGATTCGCAAAGTACAAGCAGACCAAGACCTGACCGTTGGCTAATCAGGATTCGTGCTTCTTTGGCAACTTGTGAGCCTCTTAGCCCGTCGTGGCGGGCGCGTACCAGGTGACGCTCAGCTTCAACGGCTTGCCGTAGGTGCGAATCCGCAATGAACCCTACTTGCAGATTCGGTAACCCTTGCCGTACCCAGCCGACTTCGTCGCGGTGGTCTTCGACTTCGACACCTTGCAGTACAGGTTGTAGTTGGCGGGGTCGCCGCGAGCCTTCAGCGCACGAGGCGTCACTCCGGTCACCTTCACGGCAACGCGCTGGCCGGTGTTCGTCGTGCAGTTCGCTGCCATCAGTCGACGAGAGGATTGCGTCGGACGTCATCACAAGTTGCGTCCCGCAGGTGTAGTTCGTGTTGTAATCGGCCACCGCGACGTAGTTGTCTGCGCCGAAGGTAACCGACGTCCAACGACAAATCGACGGGGTCGTTTGATCGGTCCAGGCCACGCCGTCGGGACTCGCCATGACAGCGCCACTACCGCCAACCGCGACG
>DMNR01000140.1:792-6573 GCA_003452655.1 Actinomycetota bacterium
AGTCGACGCATTGATGAGGTTTATGTCGGACGGTGTCTGGATATAAATATGACATCGGGCGGAACGGCCGCCCACCGGAAGGAAGCACTCATGGCTACCCCAGGCATCAAACATCGACTCGCAGCAATCTCTTTGGCATCCGTTTGCCTGCTCGGAGTTGGGGTGTCGGCGGCCGGAGTAGCCAGTGCCGCCGAGCGTCCGGCGGCAGCTGTGTCGTCCGCGAGCAGCGTGTTGAATGCGGACTTCGACAACGCACAGATCCGGTTCAAGAATTCCACAGACCATGATCTGACCATCGACATGAATATTCGCGACGGCGGATCATTCATGAGGTTGACCCGGACAATCGGACCAGGCGAAACGACACTTCCAGGCCTGTACGGCTCGCTGAGTAGTAGTGGAAACCCTAACGACTACGTGACGGCGACGGTTCACTACGACAACGGCAACACGAGTCAGGTCCAGCTGGTTGAGGCCGGAA
Source organism: Actinomycetota bacterium (assembly GCA_003452655.1). Classification (GTDB taxonomy): domain Bacteria; phylum Actinomycetota; class Actinomycetes; order S36-B12; family UBA10799; genus UBA10799. Next base: position 1,274 of record DMNR01000140.1, read on the forward strand.
ACGGTCAGCAGCTCGTTGATGCCTCAGATGGCTCACACTCAAAGTCGGTTAAGGAGAACGGGTCCGACACCATGTGGGTCGCTGACAACAAGACCCAAGGTGATGATCCGACGAGCTTCCACAAGATGTCGGTGGACCGTGCCGCGAACTTCGGCAGCGGCAAGAACGTTGCCGACTTCGTCATCACAATCCTGCAGTAGTTACCGCCTCGGCATCGTGCGGCCAGCAAAAGATGCGAGGGGCGAACCTTCGCTCGCCCCTCGCCCCTCGCATCGCGCAGTCCCGTTGACCTCAGACCTTGTAGACGTCCCAGTGAACGGTCTCGGCGGTCGATGCGTTCTTGGTGCCGCGAGCGAAGATGGAGTACTCGTCGACGGTGGTGTGCACCGGCAGGGTCAAAGTCAGCTTGCCCTTGGAGTTCGTCCTCACGACTTCAAGAACTTTGCTGGTGCACTGGCTTTGGCCACCTGGTGTGACGATGCACGTCGCGTCATTGACCTCCAGCGTGCGAACTCCACCGGGCTTGACACTGAGGTGCCGAGTGATCGAATTTCCCTTGATCTGCACTGGCATTCCGGCTGACTGGTTGTGGCCCCATCCGGCGATGGTGGTGTGGGCCTTGGTCTGTACCGCAGGTGCCGGTGCTGCTTGTGCGGCGACGGGTGCGGCTAAGACTGCGACTGCGCCGAGTGCGGTTCCTGCCAGGAGTGCTGCCTTGTGAGTGCGGTTCATTGTGTCCCCAATCATCGGTGACTCGTGCGGTTCGATGCCTCTCATCTCCGCGAAGTGAGTCAGTGTCACGGCAAGAAGTACCCAACGAATTTGCGGTCTAAACAGGGCCGATTTTGCCGTGTGGTGACACCCGAACACGGCACGCGGTCGGGCCGCAGACCGACACCGCGGGGCCAGCGGCTGTTGACGCGCGTGCCCGTGGTCCGGTGGTGATCGTGAGTCTCGGCGCTTGCGACTTAGTCGGAGGCGGGTCGTAGTTCAAATGCTCCGATCTCGACGCTGATTCCGTTGACAAGTGCCTGAACCATGTGTGTTCCGGGGTAGTGCTTGCGGGTGGTGTGTTGGCGCAGCGAGATTGACTTCCGGATTGCCTGACGCGCGCCGGGTGCGAGTTCGAGCTCACCACCTTTGAAGACCTTGCTCGTACTTGCGCCGCTGGCCTTTACGAAATTGACTGCCAGGTCGACCAATACTCGAACGGCTTCTGAGGATGTGTTCACGATTTCGGCGCTGATTCGGATGGTGTCGCCAATGCTTGGCCGATCAGGTTCGAAGATCACTTGGCCGATCTCGATCGCGTCGGAATGGGCGTAGCCAAGGATTGCCAGTGCTTCGGGACTTCCCTGTTTGATCAGGGTTCGCAGTCCGTGGCGAACGAGTGTGCGGCGCTCGTCGGTGCTCGCCGCCGAGTACCACGCTGCGGCAACGTCGAGTGTTCGTTGGGGGTTGTCCTTGGCTATGTCATTGAGGTTGTTCGCGACTGATCGGCGGACATAGTCAGATGGATCGTCTTTGAGGTATTCCAGCAGTTCGATCACTGGCGTCGGGTCGGCCTGGAACATCGGTAGTCGCGACGCCCAAGGAAGCCGTGGGCGCGTCCCCTCTGAGACCAGTCGCCGGACGTGGTCACTTGGATCGTTGACCCACTCCTGTAGTCGACCCATCGTGCGGTCGGGGTCTGCGGAGAGGAAGGCACGGATGCTGAATTCGGAGGTGAACATCTTGGTGATGTCGTATTGCAGTTGCATGGACGCCTCGAAGCAGTCGAGTCCGTGCGCGGCCACGAACATGCCGTAGGGCATGAGCGTGAAGGCCTGCATGCCTTGCCAGCTCGCAGCTTCCGCTGGGGAGGGGAGTGAGCGCTGAAGGATGTCGATGGCGTCGTTGGGATCTGACGGCAGGTGCTCGGCCAATGCAAATGCGATCTGGCGGGAGCGATTCATGAGTTCGAGGTCGGCGTAACCGTCGAGGGCGCTGTCGAGGAACGCGCGTTGGTCGAATGATGGGTACGCGGTAGCGATCCATTCGGCGATCCGGGTGGGGACCTCAGGACCGTAGGAGTCCTTGAGTAGGGGAGCATCGCTCATCGTGAAAGTATGCCTCCCGACCGAGGAGCCGTCAGTATTTCTTGAAGCAGGCGGATGGTCCATTTGCGAGGTAGTAGGTGGTCGGGCACGACACAGCGCGTGGGTAGTACTCACCCATAGCTGCAGCGGCTCCGGCCGGTTGGTCATTCTGTGGTGCGTTCGCAGCGGATTTCTTGAACGCCGAATTCGACAGCATGTTCCGGAAGATCAGAACTTCCTGATCTGTCTTGCTCTTGATGGACGTGGGCACGAACGTCGTGTTCGCCCAGCGTGTGACTTGGTTCTTCTTCGACTGCGGTGCGACGACGTACGTGTAGCGGCCCAAGCTGTCGAGCTTGGTGGCGTTGTCAGCTCGGCACCCGAGGTCAGTGCCACCGCCCTTGGTCTTGTTGATCACGACTGGCCACGGCTTGCGGTAGATGTTGTTGCAGAGGGAGAAGTAGCGCAGCTGGTACTTCTTCGTTGGCCACGGCAGAGGCTGGGTTCCCGGCGGCTTTAGTGCTGGGGTGCGCGGTGCCTTCGCGCGGACCAACACCACGCGGTTCGGATTCGGCGTGAACAGTGCGCTCACGTATGCGCTTGCCGAGTTGGGGAAGACGGAGTTGGTGGTCGCCGCAGTAGCGCGGGCGAACTTGATGCTTGGTGCGGAGCTGGCCCGCGGCGTCGAGATGGGGCCAGTTGCCGGATTTCCCTCTTCTTCAAGCCTCGCAGCGATGTTGCGTATGGCGGCCTGCATGTCCGGATCCAGTCCGGAGAGTGCGGATTTGGGCGACTTCTGCTTCTTCGGCGAACATGGGGTGATCGTTCGAGTTCCTGATGCGGTGATGATCGAAATAGAGGGCAACTTGATCGCGTTGAAGTTGGCACCCTTCGGTAGGTAGACCCGCATGAGTAGGAATCCGATGCTGCCCGCTGCGGTCCCGGCGGGTGCGCTCGGGATCGTGTTCGGTTGCGAACCTGGCACGTCGGATTGGACCCGCACCTTGAAGCCGCTCTTGCTCGTCGACGAGATGACGTCGCCACGGAGTTTGCGGCTGCGTCGAGCAGTGTGCTGATACGGATTCGTCGAGCCTGGGTTTGGTGAGATCTGATAGTCGAAGATCGCGCCCGGAACGTTGTTTGTGGTAAATGCGCCGCCAGTGCTGTCGTAGGTGTTGAACGACATGAAGCGCGCGTTCGGGAACGTTCCCTTGACGATGAACCTGGTTCCGGGCTCTACTCGGTACGGAGTTGTCCAGTAGGTCGCGTCTGTGTCGGGGTAGGCAACGTTGACTTTCTGCGCGTTGGTGATGATCGGCCATGCACAGGAAGATGTGAGGGCGCGCGTATCTGTTCGCGAGGTCACGGCTGTTGCTGCGGGAGCTGCCGAGCTTGTGGCGATGGCCGTAGAGGTGGTGGCAACCGCGAGTCCGGCAGCCAGAATGCACACGAGTGAAGCGGAGATCATGCTGCTTGTTCTTGAGCGAGCAAGGCTGGTGATAATCATGAAGTCCGTTCCTTGTCGCCGGTAGGTGATTTCGCTTGATGGATCCGCAGGGAACCAACAAGGCGACGCTACTGAGCGCAGCACGACGATGCGAACCCAGTTGGATATTTGAGCTACTCGGCTAGGTGAACAATCTCAAGGTCAGGCAGTCCCCAGACCTCGTGCCCCATGTCTTTGGCCATGACGGCCAAGCCCTCTGTCTCGATCTCTCCTCCAAGGCGACCCATCATCGGGTTGTGGTCGCGGATGAATGGTGAGCGGGTGCCGTACGGGTAGGCAGGGAAGATAAGTCCGTCGCGGTGGATGTCCGCGCGCACGAGAAGCATGGTTCCGCCGACCCCTTCAATGCGGACCGCTCCATGCCCGCGCAGTTCGTGCAGCGTGGTGTCACCGCCATCGCGCCAGGTATTGCCATCGAAGCTTCGGGCACCAGGTTTCACCACGCAGTGAGGATGGACGATTGACTTGCCGGAGGCGAGCAATTCGTTGAGCACCGTGGGTGGGTACGAATCGAGGTCGACGTCCATCCAGAGCACCCAGTCTTCATCGCGGAGAGCAGCAAACAGCAGCCGATTGCGGCTTCGAGCGAGGACAGCTCGGCGCGGTATCTGAAACGCGGGCGACCATCGGTCGATCCCTTCCGGGAGTTGCAGGCCGAAGTCGTGCGAGGTGAGGGTGACGCGCGCGTAGCGTTGACGCAGGTCAGGCAGCCGATCATCAAGCGCGCCGTACGTGCCATCGTCGGAGTCACTGACCAGAAACCCGAGGCTCAGATTGTCGGCTCCGTAGTCAAGGTCGGCCAGATTTGAGAAGTATCGGTCGAGGTGCTTCGTAGCATTCTTCATCGGCGTGAGAACGAGAACTCGAGGGCTCATGGCCGACAAACCTAGCGCGCTTGCGGGCATACTTCAGATGTGAGCGAGCACGGGCAGGCGACGAATCCACTTGAACTAGATGCGCTCAATCAAGCATTGGATTCGGTGCCTGAGGACCGGCGCGAGTTCGTGACCGCATTGATCAGTGATGCGAGCTATGTCGTGCCCCGGGTGATTGTGCAGCCAACCTAGGCGGTTGGTTGGGCGTTGTTCTCATGCCGGGCTAAGGCGTGCTACTCGGCTTTCGCTGTGCAAGTGCGAGAGCGATTGATCTTCCAAGCCCTTCTGACAAGTCGACCCAGATCTGACCATTGATGCTGCGCCACCGGTGGCAGAATGCGCTGTCTTCATCGAGGCTGAAGCCGCGGTCGGAGATGGTCGGATCGAAGAATCCCCAGCCCGGGTTTTCGCGGTAGCCGCTCGGGAACATTTCACGCTCGTATCGCCGCACTGTTTGCTCCGAGATCATTCTCAGGAGAGCTTGGCGCGAGATCAGCAGCATGTCTGCCGTCACGGAGTCCGCGCGCAGATATCCGTCGACTGGAATTCGTGCCTCATCCGACCGGACGAAGGTAACTGCATACGCCGCCGCCAGGTCGGCAAGGTCCGCGCTTGTGAGGTCGGAGAGGTGGGGGATCGCAGTGGCAACCTTGACCCAGTTCGGTTGCTTTGCCGGTTGCGGCAGGCATGCGACGTCGTGACCTGAGCGGAGTAGTCGCTCAACTTGTTCGGGTGTGAACGCTGTGTCGGTGTGCAGCAAGAGTAGGTGAGTATGGGAGGGCAACTGTGCGACTGCGCTGGCGGCGCGGTTGCGCGCGAGTCTCACGCTGGGTTCGGTAG
>DMNR01000262.1 GCA_003452655.1 Actinomycetota bacterium
CCGGCTGGTGCTCAGCCAACGCCTCAAGGGTCGCATCCGTCGCGACCACGTACGCCGGAATTGATGAACCACGCTCCGCAGTGAGCTCCGACACCTTCTCGCGGCGCCAGTCCCGCAGATCTGCCAGCAAATCCTCATTGACTTGACTCGGACAGGTTCGGCAGCGCACCAGTGATCGTTCCTTCGCCGTCACCAATGCCTTGCCACAGATTCGACAGTGCGCCGGCTTACGAGCTCGCCGCTTAACGGTTGCGACGGACTCCTTCTGCCGGGCGCCCGCAGACCCCGCATGCCCAGGCACCGACGAAAGGAAGCGCGACGGCTTCCGCGCCCGACCTCCAGGCAATCGGGAGTCCGCCCACGACAACTGCAGAAATGCCCGGGCACGGGTGATGCCGACGTAAAGCAGCCGCCGTTCCTCCTCAATCTGACCAGGAGTCTCCGCGTGACTCATGGGCATCATCGTGTCGACGAGACCCACGAGGAATACTGCGTCCCACTCCATCCCCTTCGCCGCGTGCAAGGACGCCAGCGTGACTCCATCCACGCTCGGAGCATCCTGAGCTTCCTCGCGCCGAGCGATCTCGCCGATCACCTCCGGCAAACCGGCTGACGGATTGGTAGCAACAACCTCATCGCACAGACTGACTAGGGCGGACAGGGATTCCCACGACTCCCGAACTGCCCCGGTATCCGTCGGAGGCAGCGCCGTCCAACCAGCGGACGACAAGATTGTTCGAACCAATTCCGACGTATCGTCCGGTGCTTGATCAATCGTGGTCGCGGCGCGAGCAGCACCACGCAGCAGACTGACTCCCTTACGTACCTCCGGGCGGTCGAAGAACCGACGCCCACCCCTCACCGAATATGCGATCCCAGCATCTGCAAGTGCGGATTCGAACTGCTCGGTCAGGGCGTTGATACGGACGAGAATTGCGATCTCTCGCGGGGAGGTCCCCGCAGCGATCAACTGCCGGATCTGTGCGACCACACCGGCGGCCTCGCTCGCTTCGTCCGCGTACTGCATGACTGCCGGAGTTGGTCCGTCCTCGACCTGCGACCGGAGCGGCGCACGCTTTGCTTTAGTTGTGGACAGCAGTTGCGCACTCGCGACGCCATCGCCAAGCACGTTCTCGGCGACCTGAACGATCTGAGGTGTGCAGCGGTAACAGCGAGTCAGTGAGATCACCCGTGACCCATCGAACCTGTTACCGAATTGCAGGAGGTGACTCGGATCTGCCCCTGCGAAGCTGTAGATCGTCTGAGCAACATCACCCACGACACAGACGTCGTCGCGATCCCCAAGCCACACCCGCAGCAGGCGTTCCTGCACCGCCGAGACGTCCTGGTACTCATCGACGGTGAAGTGGGCAAAGGATGCCTGCACCTGACGCCGCAGGTCGTCGCGGTCTTCCAGAACGCCGACCGTCAGCAGCAGCACGTCCTCGAAATCGATGCGACTCGCAGAACGCTTAATTCGTTCATAACTGTCGTAAACCTCGGCGGCTTGTTCCACCGAGAGTCCTGCTGGCCCGCGGCGGGCATGCAACGCGGCGACGCGCGGATAGTCCTCTGGCCCAACCTGCATGACCTTCGCCCATTCGATTTCGGTGGCGAGATCGCGCACGGTTGCAGGATCGGCAGCAAGCCGATTCTGACTAGCGGCCGTTGCGATCAGGCTTGACTTGGAACCGATGACCTCATGCATCTCACCCCCAATCGCCTGGGGCCATGCCCAGCGCAACTGACGAAGTGCGGCTGAGTGAAACGTGCGAACCCGAACACCGCCAACCCCGAGTGCGGACAACCGCCGACCCATCTCGCCCGCGGCCCGATTTGTGAAAGTCACGGCGAGCGTGCGGGCTGGGTCATGTTCGCCGCGCGCCACGGCATAGGCAATGCGATGAGTGATTGCCCGCGTCTTTCCGGTACCGGCGCCGGCCATGACGACAACCGGACCGCCGATCGCCTCAGCAACCTGGCGCTGTTCAGGGTCCAGCCCGACTAACAGGTCGGCTGGTTGCGACGGCAAACGATTGGGGTTCATTACCCGCGAGTTTGCCACCTCGGTCTGACTACCGAGACCAATCCCCAGGAAGTTCCTCGCCGTACCACGCCTCAATGAGGTGACGAGCGATCGAGATCTTGGGTGGAATCTTCACTTCCCCGCTTGAACACAACCGATAAAGGTCGGCCCGACTGAACCAACGTGCTTCGGCAATCTCCTCACCGTCAGGACGCGTGCCCTGATTCGCGCGGGCAAAAGCGTGGAACCCAAGCATGATCGACGAGGGGAACGGCCATGGTTGACTTCCGAGGAACTGCACCGACCCCGGATCGACCTCAACTCCGACCTCCTCGCCCACCTCGCGCACCACGGTGACGGTGAGGTGTCCGTAGTCCGACGCGCCATCGAATCCCTCGTGGCCCAGCTCGATGACCGCCGACATCGGGTCGCTCGGCGCCTGCGTCGTCTCCGTGGGGGACGGCTCCTCGCTGGGCTGACCGGCAGTCGCCATGGGGGCCGGGGCCGGCGTCCCCGGCACGGGCGGACGGAAGGCCGCGACCGACCACGTCAACAGGCCCGTGACGGCCACAAAC
>DMNR01000371.1:0-893 GCA_003452655.1 Actinomycetota bacterium
CCTTCACCTTCACCGCCAGATCCGAGTCCGACGCCTTCGCCGACTTCCTCTGAGACCGCATCCACGGCATCGTGTGTGGAAGGAGAGATCGAAGCCCCAGTTCTCGAAGAGTTGAACCTGCCGCGTGGGAGCCTGTGTCTATCCGACTTGAAAGTGAAGGACGCGGCATCAGGGGACGATGTCGAATGGCGCGTGGCGACGATCGAGGCAACTGACGAACGTCCTGCGAAGGTCGCCGTATTCCGCAGCCCGAACGGGGCGCAACCCGCTTCACTTGTCGAGGAACCGCGCGCGTTCACGTTGCAGGCTCGTTCCACAACTGGCGAACCCATCTCGGTCGCTCGATTCGCCGCTGAGATGACTTCCACAGTGATCACTGCTGAGTTGAAAGCGAGGCCTCCTGCGGAGCATGATCGATGGGTGGTGGTCTGGGAATGAACTCGAAGCGGGTCGCGAAGTCGGCAGTCAGTTGGCTGTTGACCCTTGGCCTGCTTGCCGCTGGAATCTTCCTCGTTAAGTGGAGCGAATTAAAGATCAACACAGTGGCGACAAGTTCGATGGTTCCCACCTACAATCCGACCGACATGGTCATCAGCATCTCGCCGAAGCTCAAGGTGCCTGGGGTTGGAGACGCAATTGTCTTCGAGACCGAATTCGCCGGCCAGCACATCCCGGGACACGTCCACCGAATCAACGCGGCGAACTCCGATGGCAGCTGGGAGACGCAAGGTGACGCAAACCCGGTACCCGACCCGTGGCGTGTTCAGCCGTCCGGGATTTCTGGCGTGGTGATCTGGTCCGTTCCTGGCGCGATCTTCCGCAGCCCACTGCTCATCGGTGGTTTGCTGTTCTTGGTTGCCGCGTACTCGTTCTGGCCTCGCAAGAAGGATGAA
>DMNR01000371.1:933-4036 GCA_003452655.1 Actinomycetota bacterium
TGGCGGAGTCACTCGAACCTCAACCGGTCTCCGCGGGTGGAGCGGGCGAGTCAGACGCTGGGATTGAGATCCTGTCGAACCCGGACAAGTGAGAAAACTCCAGCACCCGACCGAATCGCCTCGCCTGCCGCTCACCCCGTAGTCTTTCGCCCATGTCCGGCAAACAAGAAGCCCCAGCCAATCCCGCCCACGCGAAGAAGCCAGCGCCGGCGCCGCCGCGCAGCATCGCTGAAATCGAAGCGGACATCACAACTTCTCGCGAGAACCTCGTGCAGAACGTTGCTCAACTTCAGGTGGCTGTCCAGCAGACGTTCGACCCGAAGCGGATCCTCACCGTTCAGGTCACAAAGGTTCGTTCCTTCTACATTGATGAATACGGCGGAGTGCGCCCAGAACGGGTCGCCGTGACGGTTGGCGTTGTGGTCAGCCTCGTTGTGCTGCGCCGTGTAAAGCGCCGGATCTTCAACAAGAACTAGGCACAGTGAGTACCCAAGCGTCAGTCGATTCACCGCTTCCCATCAAGCTTCTGCATGATCGAGTGCTCGTGCAGGCAGATGGGCCTGATGGGGAACGTCGATCGACTGGCGGCATCGTGATCCCCGCAACTGCCGAAGTCGGCAGACGCCTGGTGTGGGCCGAGGTCGTTGCCACCGGCCCCAACGTGCGGACGTTCGCAGTGGGCGACCGAGTTCTTTATGAACCGGAGGATCGCGGCGAGGTGGAATTGCGGGGCAGAGCCTACGTGTTGCTTCGCGAGCGCGACGTTCACGCCGTTGCGGCAGCTAGCGTCTCCGATGATTCCACGGGGCTTTACCTGTAAGACAAGCGCTCGTCAGGGTGCATCTTCTTGGTCGAACCGAGATGCTTGCGCGGTGTTTCAAAGGTTACGGGCGAGTCGGGCTTCTCATATCCCCGGCTTGTACTTGATCACATCTATCTGTGGCCTCATCGATGCTGCCTGTTTCCTGGCTTTGGGGGGCGTGCTCGCGGAATTGATGACTGGAAACCTGATCTTCTTTGCCGTCGGACTTGGGTCGGGCACCGCATCCGCCGAGCAACTTAGTCGCTATGTGACCGCATTCGTTCCGTTCATCATCGGCGCCTACCTAGGCGGTCGCATCTTGCGTGGTCCCGCTTTCCTGCGCGAGCGCCGACGCGGATTCATCCTTGAGTGGCTGGTGATTGTGCTGGCAACGGTCCTGACGGTCATCCTTCACCCAGGTGAGTCTGGGTATCCACGAGCGATCGTTGTGGGGCTCCTGGCGCTGGCCATGGGAATCCAGAACGCCTTGATTCGCGAGCATGGGATTCCGAACTTGGCGACGAACGTGATGACCCTGACGTTGACCGGATTGCTGGCTGACCCACGTGGTCCCCAGGCACCGCACAGGAAGCGCCGCCAGTTCTCTTCGATCGCGATCTTCGTTGTCAGTGCCACGGTGGGCGCGTTCCTCGTTCGCTATTCGGTCGCCGTTCCGCTACTCGTTGCGACGCTCATCTTTACCTTGGCCCTGTATTGGCTGATTCCCGCCAGGGGTGAGATTCGAATCGCGGAGCCAGTCGGGTAGTGACGTTGGCGACCGCAGTTGGTCCGCTGCTATGCTCTGCGACGCACGAGCCACCACGTTCGTGTCCGCGCCGCTAGCTCAACTGGCAGAGCAGCTGACTCTTAATCAGCGGGTTCGGGGTTCGAGTCCCTGGCGGCGCACAATCTTTTTCGTCCTCCGAAAGACCGGAATATCGGTCATGAGCGGGTCTTCCAGCGAAATTGCTCGTGGCTCACTGTTGGTCCCGCATGGTCATGTCGGATCAACCGCCGTGAAGTTTGCGTGTGTTCCACGGATGTTAGGTCTCGCTGTTCCCGCCTATGTTGGCGCGCATGTGGAGAACTCTGACTGCGGCCTCACTCGTGGTGTCACTACCGGCCTTTGGGCTCGCGGTGACAGCCCCAGCTCAAGCCGCCGATGGTTTGACGATCACCGTCGTCAACAACAATCCTGCGTACCGCTCCGACCAAGTCTTCGTAGCGGGCACGGGCAACGGTTCAGGTGCCGGATCGGCATCGCTTGCACAACGCTCGTCATTCACCACGACTGGCTTGAGTTCCGGTCGGGTGTGGGTGTCGCTTGGTAAGCCGCTCACGACAACGCCGGCGCCGAGTCCAGACACTTCGGACACCCGATTCGACGTTGTTGAGTTGACGTACCCCGGCGTTGCGAATCTGACCGCGGTTGACATGTTCGGTATTCCGATGGATATCGAGTCCTTCGATAGCAGCGGTCACTTGGTTGGCTCCAAGAAGTGGGGCTGCTACACAGACAAGATCCAGCAAGCTATGCAGGCAAAACTCGGTGCATCAGGAGGGAAGTACAGCAATACAGTGCGTACGGATCCCAACGGAAACTTCTTGAGATTGGTGTCGCCAAACATCGTCAGTGGGGCTCACCCCAGCGGGTATCCGCGGTTTGATGCTTACGTCAAAGGACTGCGAGGGCAGCAACTGACAATTCGGGGCCACGCGATGGGTCAGGACTATCGCTATACAGGATCGTTTGCCGCTGATCCAAGTGATCCCAGTGGCCCGGGTTCACTCACACTCACCGATCAGAGTGCGTCGCACCTACAGCAGATGTACGTGAAGGGGAGTTCGCTTGTCGGCAATGCGGGGAACGAGACGGCCGGTATCTATGGAAACAACAGCCCGTACTACATCGGCGGACATCTGCATTCTGGCAACGACGTGTATGGCGCGGTTTATCGAGATCTCGTCGCTGGCTTCGCGTATGGATTCTGGGGGAGTCCTTCCTACGGAAACGACAGTGGACGATTCAATGTCAGCGCCGCTCCGGGGCCATTCGAGGCCGCCCAGCCGAACGCGGTCAACTACAACCCGTGGGCGGCCGCGTTGTGGCCACTTACCGATGCCTACGGATTCCCGTATGGGGATACCTACAACGACGATGCTGCGCGCAATCCCATCGTTCAGTTGCCTACCAATGGAACGTTGAAGATCACGATTGACCCCGATGTGAGTCCAACTGGCTGCGGGTCACCGCCGACTCCAACGCCAACGCCAACACCAACGCGGACATCGACTCCAACC
>DMNR01000365.1 GCA_003452655.1 Actinomycetota bacterium
CTGCCCGGTCAAGTTTGAAGAGCCTGTAATGCTCGATCGTGAACAGGGCGCTTCGCACGAGTCGAGCCTCGGACCGGGTCAGGACCACCGACCCATCGTCGTTTCGCTCCACGCTCTCAGCGTGTGCCGGTCGGCTGAGCCAGGGACAGTCACGCTGATCGGGTCAGCCTCCACCTCTCGCAACGGTGCTGGTGTCCCTGAAGTCGGCATACCGGTCAGCCCCCACGGGGTGGGGCCAAAATCCGTGACTGCAGGTGGGGCCAGAGAACTTGACGAAACCCAGTCCGCGAACTCAACGCCAAGATCCGCGCCTTCATCGACGGCTGGAACGACCGCAAACACCCCTTCATCTGGACCAAGACCGCCGACGACATCCTCAAGAAGGCCAACCGTCAGAACACTTCAAACACGGACCACTAGAACCTCAATCGGGGCGGACGTTGACGCGCCGTCCCGACCCTTTCCTGAACCCCAACCCGGACGGGCTGGGTGTCGAGATGCAGCGAAGACTGCACGGCCTTGTGCGGGGTACTTTGCAAGATCGGGACCCGTGGGCGACCTCGCGCAGGACGCGTTGGGGTGCTGACTCGCTGGTCAGCGACTCGGGAGCCTCGCTTCCGGCCGCCATCTGCGGCCGCACAAAGTAGTTGTGCAATTTCAGCACATCTTGTCGAGGTGCAGCGAAAGTGACGCCGTTCTACGGAGTTCCTCACACGAACCGCCCCTTCTGGCAGTGGACCGCAAGGTCCACTGCCGCCAGGCTCTCCGCGACGCCTCAGGCGTGCTGCGTGCCCTAGTGACGGCAGGCCAGTCCTTCAGTTAGTGCTGGCCTACTGGCGGCGGTGGCGTGTCTGGGCACGTCGCGGCCGACCGCCCATCCGCCCCCTGTTCACCGACGAGATCTCCCGAGCTTTGACCTTTGGGCCGTTCCTCCAGCGAAACTCTCGTACACAGGTTCTTCAGCGAGTTGAAAGCCCTCGAAAGGTCCTCTACCTCAGACTGTTTGATCGAAATGAAACCGCGCGCATGCCCATCGTCGGAGTGCTCGTCCTGAAGGACAACGTCGTCATCGAAGCCTATCAATCCGTCGCCGATTAGAGAGAGGATCCCTGCGTCCCTCTTTCGGATGGCTTCTATGTCTCCAAAGAAGGATGCGAGTTGCGGATGCTCCACCTGACTGCGGATAGGTCTCGAAGCTGCCACAGCCGCATTCCACGATTCCTTCGTCGTAATAAACAGCCGACAAACGTCAACACCTCGTGACGCCGCCGCAAGGTTCGCTTGCAGGAACTGTTGCTCTTCGGGCGAATCGTCCCATTCGCAGTCCATAAAACGAGAAACAGCCCAAATTCGGTTTCCTGGCAGTGCGGCCTCTATCCGAGGAAGGAGCCACGCGTAATACTCTGAGGTGAGCATGGTCGGCGAGTGCTTGTGGAGCACCATCGTGTCAAGAGCCCGAATAAACTCATTCAGCGAGCGCAACTTATGCCATCGAAATTCTGGCTCCCCAATTCTGTAGTAGCTCTCAATCGCCGACCGCAGACGTACCGTTTCCGAGGCGGACGTACTCAAGTTCAGATATTCCGCAATAGCCTCGTCCGCTTGTACACCGTCCTGAACTGTTTGCTGCAAGGGATTGATGTCCCGACGAAATAGTCCATCCGTGACCGCGCGATGATAGAGGAGCAGCCCTCCGATCATCCAGGCCAGTTGCCCCAAGTCCCGGAGATTCAGAAGGAAGAAAAGAATCGCACCAACCCCGGCGGTAAGGACCACCTCAGCCCAGTATGACCAGTCCCTTACTATCGCCGGTACTTGGCGAGACATCGGTCAGCCGCGCTTAAGTTCGCCGTATTCAGATTCGAATTCGAACCTCGAGATCGTATCCACGCCCGTGTAACCGCCATCTGCGAATAACGTCGCACCGTTGATGAAGGACGCATCATCCGATAGAAGCCATACTACTGCTTGGGCAATCTCCTGCGGGGTCCCTAGTCGCCCAAGTGGGGTGACGGCGCGTGAGCGCTCGAAGACCTCATCTGTATCCATAACCCCTCCAATCCAGCCCGCGGCCACGCAGTTGTATCGCCAGGCCCCATTTGACACGTTGGCGAGCGAGCGAGCGAGGTTATGAGTTGCCGCTTTCGTGGCCGCGTATGCGTGCGCGCCAAACGACCCGGTGTTCGCCTCGCTGCTTGTAATGAAGACGGCGCGTCCTTCAGCAGCCCAACGGGTGAGACTGAGATGGCCCAGAATTTTGGGAACGGTCAGGTTGGCGAAGAGGCTACGGTCCCAGCGGTCCATGTCGAACGCATCGCGGTTCTCCATGTAAAAGTAGAAGTCCGAATGGACAATCCGCGAGAATTCTCCAGACACCGACTCGAGTGTTTGGAGGGTTTCCCGTGGTTTGGTGCTGTCGATTGCGACCCACTCAACGTCGGGACGCGCATTGACAAACTCCTGGACCTCGGGGTCCGAGTCCCGCTCGTACGTGGCTACGACGTCGCCCTGCCCGGCCACTTTCTGAAGCACGGCTTGGCCTATTCCAGGGCGGGCCCCGCCCACAATCAAGGTCTTGGACATCATTGAGCTCCTAGTCGTTCTCGCGACTCGCGAAGAGGTGTTCGTTTAGATCCGACGGCCTGTCATCTTCTGTACTTTCGTCCGTGTAGTAGTTCATGGGCACGGAGATACGCACTGCGTTCTTGTCCGCTAAGGGTCGAACATAATGCGGATGGAGTCGGGCGTCAAAGAAGAGCAGCGATCCAGCCATCGGATGAATGATGCTGCAATCTGCGTCAATCTGCTCCAAGCCAATGGCGTCTGACCGGTTCGCGATAACGAGCTCTCCGCCCGTCCCCGGCGGATGTGTCGTCACGTAGAGGAGGCCCTGAATTGGGTTTGAGTCTACGTGTGCCTCGTAGCGTTCTAGTTCCCCACGTTGAACGTTGAGATTTACGCCGTACTGGCGGTTCTGTGCGCTAGTTACCTCGCATCCGAAGGCGGCTTTCGCCAACTCGCAGAACGGTCCCTCGTAAAGTTCCTGGAGCCACGGAGCCGCCTTGGACAGGTCACCGCCGTCGACGGTGGTGACTGGAATCACTGCGCCGGGCGTCTCACGTGAGGTAACTGAAGTCGCAACTAGATCCTTGCGGACTGCCCATGTGCCCGCGATCTGGTGAAGTTCATCTTGCCATCCACGCGGCAGTAGAGCAGTGGCATCGAACCCGTGCCAATGGAATAGTTGTCGCATGTTCATCCCCTCACAGGCCGTCCGATTCCGCGTCTGACCGTAGCTGACCCGGGCCGTGGTTCGCTAGGTTCATTCTCGGCAAGTGAGCGGAATCGCACCCTTCTCCGCGCTTATGCAGTGCGCGCGAGTTCGCGTTGCTGCTTGTCGCCGAGGGAGGTCTCGAACTGGCGATACCGTGCGCGGTCCTTCGCGGTCGGCTTCCCTCCCCGCCAGGACGGTGAGAGGTCGAGGTGGGCGTGGGCGACGTGGACCCATTGCCAGGTCAGGCCGAGGTTGTTGGCGCCGTGTCGGGTGCCAGGCCGGTTGCGTCGGGCCAATTCGTCGAACCAGCGGCTCCACCCCGAGGCGGTGGCGGATCTTGGCCTCCAAGGTGCTGTAGTTCTCGGGGGATCTCTTCGATGGCCCGCCAGACTCGGGCCTTCCATTCGTCGGCGGTCACCAGCATGGTCGCCGAGCAGGCTCGGGCGCAGCGCACACCCATCCGGCCGGGCATGACCAAGGCTTCTGCGGCCGCGGCCCAGGAACTGATGTCCAGGTGCAGCCGTGCCAGCGAAAGGGAGGCGAAGAGTCGGACGGTCGCTTCGCTGGAGGCAGAGGCGCTGGCCAGGTGCTCAAGGTACTCCTCGTAGGGGATGACTTGAGGGACAACGAGCAGGTTGATCGACATACGCACTCCGTCCGTGCTGGGGGTGTCGAGGTGGTGGGACAGGCGCCCCTGGCCGCAGTGCCGTCTGCGGCGGCGGCGGCGAGGTCGGAGACCCAAGGTGCGAGGGTGTCGGCACCAGGTTGTCCGGCGAGGTGCAGCAGCAGCGTGGTCAGGTGCCTCAGATCGGTCACGTATGCCGTGGGCTTGGCAGGCCGGCCGAGCACCGTGACGACCTCACCGGCGAGAGCTGAGTTCATCCGCGCCTGAGTCGCCAGGACTCTCGGCGGCGGCGACGACCCGGTGAGGGTGATGAGGTCGTGTTGACACTGCTTGACCGGTCCCTGCCCGAGAGGGTTCCCGCAGACCGTGGCGGCGCCGACCGTCCGCAGATGGGAGTGGCGTTGATCGCGGAACGGCCGCCGACACGCCGGGCAGCGGGCGGTCAGCATGACGCCGTGGTCGGTGCAGGCGTTGACGAGCAGAAGCCGCCAGGCGGTCTTCCAAGTGCCGCTATCGGCGAGGCAACCTGGGCAGACCTGGGTGCCGTGGGCGGGGGTCCAGCCGCGGGCAGCGACCTGACGGTGCCAATAGCGGTCACGCGGGTCGAGTCCGCCCAGGTCGAGAGCGGTGCCGTCGAAGGAGGCGAGGGTCGCGGCATACACCTGGTCCTCATCGACGCGGGCCAGGGCCGCGAGTCGAGCGATCGTCTCGGGTGAGGACGCGAGCGTGAGGTAGCGGTTGCCGGCCCGCCCTCGGCCGGTGGCGGCGAGGAGTTGCGCTGTGGTGAGGCCGTTGGCGTCGGCGAGGTGCTCGAGCCAGGGCTCGATCTACTCCCGAGGACGGGAGTCACAGAGACCGGGCGGCGGTCATCGCCGGATAGGCGGAGGTGTGCGCGACCCCCAGGCCCTGTCATCCGGCAGGGAATCCTGGGGGTCACTTCCCGGTCCCTCGCCAGGGTGGGCGTCGCTGGGCCCGTGACCGGTCATGCGGTCACCCGTCATGGACGTCGTCAGGCACCGTTGTGACGTGCCGGTGCAGTGGCGGACCGTAACGGCGCTGCCAGGGTGGTTGTCGGGCCGACACGGACCAGCCCATCGAAGTCGGCCGCCCGGATCAGCATGATCCGAGCGGCCGAAGCTCTACGCGGCCTCGATCACGACGTAGCCGCGACGACGACACTCTTGAAGGTCTTCTCTCAGTTCGCGGAGTACCCGCTCATCGAGATCCTTCGGCATCTGGCATCCGCAGGAGACCCCGCTGCCAGCGCCATAGCCCTGGGGCTGTTCAGGCTCGCAGCGCAACTCCGGCGGCACCTCGCGGGGCAATGACACGCACAAGTCGTGTCCAGAGCAGCGCCGACCAATCAACTTCACACGACACCGATGAGGGGACATCGGGCTTCCTTTCCTGGCCCAAATGGACCGTGACAGGAGGCCCTAGACTCATCAGCGCACAACCGAGGTTTCTAGGACCTCAATCGGGGCGGACGTTGAGGCGTCCGTCCCGACCCTTTTCTGAACCCAACCCGGTCGGGCTGGGAGTCTTTGTGGAGATGCAGTGAAGATTGCA
>DMNR01000041.1 GCA_003452655.1 Actinomycetota bacterium
TGCATGTCGTTGTCCTGGTCGTACTCATCGAGCTCGAGCGTTCCTTGGCGTTGGAAATAGGGCACTTCCAGCAGCGATGTTGAGCCGGTGAAGTAGAACTGCGGGATCGGCAACTCGTTGATTGCCTCGGCGTGATCTTCCAGGAACTGCGCTCGGATAGCGGTGGTCAGCGAGTTGATCGCACCGAGCACGTCGTACTCGTCGACACGGCGATTGATTGCTTTGATCTCCGCGACAGGAGCAAGCCGAAAAACTTGCTTGCCCACCTCGCTGGAAGTGAGATCGGCGATTTGGTTGTACATCGGCAGGCTCTTGAGTTTCTGGTAGATGTCATTGGCAAGGTAGCTGCCTCCGACAGCACCCGCCCAGCCGATGACTGCACGAATCCGTGGCGCGAGATCAGGGCGAGTCGCGAGCAACGCCAGGATGTCGGGAGATCCCTTCGAGTATCCGATCAGCACCACATCACCCGGTGGCGTCGGGTTGTCATCAGCGGTGACCAACTCGCTCGGCTGGCCATTCTCGAAGCCGATACCGCGCTCGATCGCATTCTCGAGATCAACCACATTGGCCTCCGGCGATCGCATCGGATGCGAGTCGCTCGCGATCACTCGCACGCCAAACCGGCGCGTCACTTCTGGCCACACACTCTGGAACGCGAGGTCAGGCAGCAGCCCCGTCAGTAGGCCCGGCGCGAACACGATGGTCGTGTTGTCGATTACTGGGATTGCGGGATCCGGCATCACCGTGGAAATCTCTTGGTCGGTGATGTGGCGAATCATTCGCTTGGCCACTCGCTCGCGAGTGTCCCGTTGGTCGACAAGTCGAATCGGGAATGGGGCCTCTGAGTGCTTGATCGCCTCTGGATCAGTCGACGCTTCGCCGATGAAGATATTTCGAAACCGCCGACCGAGCCAGTCGTTGATGACGGGGTCAGCGAGGGCGGCGCGTGGATCGGTCGCAATCGCTATTCGGACTTCGCGGATGACGGTGTCGTAGTCCTCGAGTTCCAGTGCATTCTGGATTGCACTTGTGTTCAAGTGCTCGGGGGATTGCGAGTCCGATGCTGACGTTCCCATTCCAGACCTCTCGACGCGGCGACTGTGATCACGCAGTTGTGGTGATCCCTTAACTGTCTGCCTACAACACCGCGCAGGCAAGGGACCAAAGTTCCTGTTGTCAGATTGGTCCATTCGGACACATTTTGTTGGCCGAGTTGTCACCGTTCGACGGTGCGCCGTTCCACAGGATTTTGGCTCGGTGGACCTAGCGTCGGAACTAGCGCGCCCCTTGGTGGCGACCGGCCCACCTTCGCGCGGTGTGCAGGAGGTTCTTTGTGCAACGTACCTATGTGCTCGACACCAGCGTTCTACTCAGTGACCCGCAGGCGATCAACAGGTTTGACGAGCACGAGGTGGTGCTTCCGCTAGTTGTCGTCACGGAACTGGAAGCTAAACGCACCCACCCGGAACTCGGATACTTCGCCCGGCAGGCCTTGCGTCTGCTTGATGACCTGAGGATCAGTAACGGACGTCTTGACGAGCCCGTGCCGCTGCCGGATGGCGGGACACTGCGAGTTGAGTTGAACCACTCTGAGCTGCACGTTCTTCCCAGCGGGTTCCAGTCGGGCGACAACGACAGTCGGATCCTCGCAGTCGCACAGTCGTTTGCCAACGAGGGCCGCAACGTCGTGCTGGTCTCCAAGGATCTGCCGATGCGGGTCAAGGCGTCCGCGATGGGTCTGGCAGCTGAGGAATATCGTGCGGAGTTAGCGATCACGTCTGGTTGGACCGGGCTCGCGGAGCTCGCGGTGAGCACGAGCCAGATCGATGAGTTGTACGACAGCGAGACGTTGGATGTCGACGAAGCGCGAGACCTGCCGTGTCACACCGGCCTGGTGCTGTACTCGGATCGCGGCAGTGCGCTCGGGCGGGTGACGCCGAACAAGACGGTTCAGTTGATTCGCGGTGACCGGGAGGCATTCGGGCTGCATGGGCGAAGCGCTGAGCAGCGAATTGCATTGGATCTGTTACTGGACCCCGACATTGGTATCGTGTCGTTGGGAGGTCGGGCAGGAACCGTTCTACCGGTTTCAGGGTGTCAACCACGCACAGATGTCAACCGGATAGACCACCGGTCGGCGCACATGTGTCAATCAACCCGCTCGCGAATCTATCAACCCCGGAAGCCGAGCGCCTGCGGTTTGCGGGACTACGGAATCGCTGCAGGGAACCTCCTTCCTGCGAGTAGTGGCAAGAGCGGACGCGACCAGCTTGAGGGAGGCGACAGCAAATGATCGCCAGTAGCAATCGAAAGACCTACATCCTTGATACATCCGTTCTGCTAGCTGACCCGGCCGCGCTCTACGCATTCGAAGAACACAAGGTCGTAATCAGTGTCGTGGTGCTCAAGGAACTGGAAAACCTGCGCAGCCATCAGGATGTCGGTTTCAACGCACGCGCTGTGCTTCGCGATCTGGAGGATCTGCGGACAGCCGATGGCGGTGATCTGCGGGCTGGGGTGCTCGTCAATGATCTGGGCGGCACGGTACGCATCGAGATCAACCACATCGACACTGCTGGGCTGCCAGCTACCGTTGCTGCGGATCGTGGCAACGATGCACGGATTCTTGCGGTCGCGAAGGCGTTGCGTGACGAAGGAGAAGACGCCATCGTCGTCAGCCGTGACTTACCAATGCGCCTCTTCGCTGACGGGGTCCTTGGGATACCCGCACAGGATTACCGCCGCGACCAGGTTGTTTACCAGCCCGACAGCGGCCTGCGCGAAGTCGAGGTGGCAGATGACCTGATGAAGCAGTTGTACGCAACAGGCGCGATCCCCGCCGACGGCATGGATATCCCCGTGAACTCCGGGCTAGTCGTGACAGCTGGAAAGTCGTCAGCACTGGCCGTGCTCAGCGCCGACAAGCAGATCGTGCTTGTGCGCGCCGATTCGCTACAGGCGTTTGGTGTCACTGGTCGTTCAGCCGAGCAGCGCATTGCGCTGGCTCATCTGCTGAACCCGGACATCCCGCTAGTGTCGTTGTCGGGCGCCGCCGGAACCGGCAAGACGCTCCTCGCGTTAGCGTCCGCCCTGGAGCTTGTCCTAGAGAAACAAACAATGAAACGCATCATGGTTTTCCGGCCGCTGCATGCCGTCGGAGGCGAGACACTCGGTTACCTACCGGGTGACTCCGAGGAGAAGATGAACCCATGGGCGGCAGCGATTTTCGATGCGCTTCGGGCCATCACCACCGATGATGTCATCGCGGAGCTGAAGGCCCGCAACCTTCTAGAGGTGCTGCCTCTCACTCACATCCGGGGACGGACGCTGGGGCCAGGGGTCATCGCTCTCGTAGACGAGGCGCAGAACTTGGAACTTCCGACAATCTTGGCCGCGATCACGCGATTAGGGGAAGACTCGAAGATGGTGCTACTTCATGATGTTGCCCAGATTGATAACAGGTTCGTTTCCCGTCACGACGGGATAGCCGCGGCAGTTGCGCGACTTGTGGGCGAGCCTCTATTCGCTCACACCTGTCTGGTCCGTTCCGAGCGTTCCGCCGTCGCGGCGATGGCAGCCCGACTCCTGGACGGCGGAGGTCGTGAAGCGTAATCCACCGCCGTAACGCGTGGGTGGGTTACGCAGGCGAAGTCCAGACAGTCGGAACTTCCCTCACCATCGCGGCGTCAAAAGCATTGATCAGGCGAGTGAGCCGATACTTGCCGTGAGGCACACTGAACAACGCCGCAGGGGCAGTAGGCGTTCACAAAAGGAGAGCCAAATGGCCGATCACGTCGCTGGTGGACCGACTCCACCGCCACCGATCCGTCCCGAACCGGCCCGCGTCTCGACTCCGCCGCCACCGATCCGTCCCGTCAGCGACTCCGTTCATATCCCGAACCCACCACCGCCAGTGAAACCATCCGGGTTAGGCAAAGATTCCGATGAGTCTGTTGCGGTTAACGACCCGACGTTTGCAGCTGTTGTTGCCGGGGCATCTCTGGCGAACGGCGCATCAACCGAAGATGCTGTGAGGACTGGTATCGCTTCCGCCGGTTTCGTTGGTGCCACGAACGCCGATATGGAGTACCAGCGGCGTTGGGCGGAAAAGCGACGCGAGGCACGCGGATGGCGCAAGATTTGGGTATTCATCTGGGGATGACCCCGGCCACACCTATTTGTGGTTGTGCCGTGTGAGACATCCTTGCTGGCGTCCTAACAGCGACAAGCCATTCAGGTCACCCGCTTGGTACGCAGCTATTGGATACGTGGCGTTCGAGATCCGACCCCCGTACATGATCTCATTCGAATCGTTCACATGATCCAACCCGACGCTGTGCCCAAGCTCGTGAAGCAGTAGATCTCCAGTCACGGGTCCGGGGCCGTAACCGCCCGGATACTTCCGATACTGGTCGCCATCTATCGCGATGACCGCTTTCGATATTCGCAGAGCCCGGTCACCTGTATGTGTTCTGCTCGGTACGGACATCCACCGCGTGAAACCGGCATACCGGCCTGCACCCGTTACCTCGTTTTTCGGCAAAAAACTGGATGCTTGGTTCTTGTGCGATGGGCTCATGAAGACAATTCGGAGATCCACCTTCCCGGACGTCCAGTTCTTTCGGGTGGGGACGACGTCCTTGCGGCGAACTTCGCGGAAACGCAGACCTGTAGCTGACGCCAATTCCCGAATACCCTTGCGTACATCAGTTCTGGCGGTGCGCCGCTTCGGAGTTGTTGTGTGAAGAAACCGCGAGTCGATGCTGTAGCTAATCGCCTTACCGCACGGGTTCCAGCGAGCCGTGACGGTGCGCCCGGCGACCGTTGTGACGTTTAGACGGTAGGTACCCGTTGTTGCCACGGAGACCTTTTCCCCACCTGTCGCGTGAGCGGGCGACAGGTCCGACGCAACCATCAATAGCAATGTAGCGATGACGGGTATGGCAATCTTTGAAGACAACGGCACGGGTGGTAGGACGCGTTCATCCGCGTCGGCGTTCCGGTGGAGAACCATGCTGTCAGTATCGGCACCGGCAAAGTTAGCGTTGTCACAAGGTGTTCGATTCACATGTAGATTGTTCCTGTTCTTAGCTTCGTCTCTTGCGGGCTACGCATCTGCCAGAGGAAGCACTCACCGGATCTGTATCAGCCTTCACGATCCGCGACGGACCTCACTTCCTTGCTCGCTCTCAAAGCCGTACGTTTCTAGCCGGTCCACTCACCACGCTACGTACAGCCGCCAATTCGAACGCGGGATGGTGCGCTGAATAAGCCGACGCTGTGCAGTACGGCGTGCAGCATGTAGTCCCCTGGGGGCAGGTCATTGATGTCAGTGGTGATGAGGTGGACCGCAACTTGCGCGCTTTCGCCTGGGGCAACGCTTCCGGCGCCGTCGGAGCCGTTGTAGGCGAACGAGCCTCCGGGTTCGACGCCAGGAGCGGTAAGCCATCCCACCGCGTGTAGCGAGTCGTAGCCGTGGCCTGGATCTGGGAAGGTGCGCTCGCCGTAGTTGTGAAGGGTCGCGCTCACGAGTGGGGTTTGACCCTGCGCCCAGCTGGCGTTTGCAGGTAGGACGAGTTCAAGGTGGCTCGCCCGCTCCAGCTTTCCGGGAGCAACCGGAACCGGCAATGGGTCGTACTGTGCGATCCAGCGACCGTGGTCATGGTTGAGGTAAAGGAGCGCGAACCCAGACGCGACCGGGGCCGCCGCTACCACTGTGCCTCCACTGTCGCGACTGTTATCGATAACGCGCCAGCGCTCGCCGACAACGACGTCGTCCTCTGCGGCCTGCACCTGTGGTGACCCGAACCGCCCCAGAAGCGTGTCCAATGCTTCCCCTGGTTCGGTCAGCAGGTCGGGGGAAATTTCGAAACTGCCGAGCTGAACGAGCCTTGGGTTCATTCGCAGACCATACGCCCGGACCGCACGCCTACGCGAACAAGCGCAACCTGAGGGCCCCTGCTGTCTTCCGCGACCGTGAGCAGCTTGCAGCGACGTGGCGCGAGGAAATAGCAAGGGTCTTCGATCCAGCCGTGTGTCAAGATCGTCGGTGTGGACATGCCGGGAGAGCGACGAACCGAACTCGACCCAGTTGCCCCCGTTGTCCCGCGAGGCCGTGACGGTTGGGAAAGCTACAGGCGGCCTCCAATCCCTGAAGCTGTTTACCTTGACGACGAGGGCGCCGTTATTCACTACGGGAGCCGTTGGGGCATGGCACGCCCACCCGAGTGGGCCTACAGCCAGGAGGTCCATCCGCAGCGCTGGCTGCCGCTACTGGATGTAGCCAATGCGCTGATCACTCACCTTGAGGTGAGTTTCGAGGTGTCGGCTCGACGCGACGGGGACACAGTTACATACAACCCGCCAGACGGTTGTGCGCCGTTGCGTATTCAGATCGATACCCAGAATGTCGCCGTCCGCGTGTGGGCGGGTACCGCGCTCGCATCGTGCTTCCCTGGGTGCGGATGCGATGCCTGTGACGACGATGTTCTGGATGTCATCGACGGATTGGAGAAGTGGGTGGCCGCTGTGACGAGCGCCCGCTGTACAGAACGGTTCGACGGTCGTGTGCTCACCACATCAACACCGGACGGGACATCTGAAGGCCAGGTGGAACGGAAGGAACGCAAGCAACTGCGCGAACTCTTTGACCATGCGCCTAAGAAGTGGTCGCCATGGCCACCTCGAATTGATTGGTCCTGACACCGCAACTCGAGCAGCAGCTATTCATTCAGCGATCGGTAGCCAATGAATCGACACCCGACTCACCTCATATGAAACAGTAGCTTCCCAATCACAAGGTGATCTCAAGTTCGAATCAGAAGTGCATGCAGAAATGACGAAACCGGACTAGGTGCCCGTTCCGGTTGTGCAGCGGGCCACTTGGATTCGGCAGGTCTGCCATCGCTGGCAGCTTCTTGGCGATGGCTTTGCGATTCAGGGCAGTAGCGCGGGCCTAATTCGTCATCGGTCGTCTTGATGCGCGTGCCCTGGCCAGAGAGCCCGTTTTTGGTTTGTTGGCAATCTCCGCTTCAAGATTCTCAACAGCCAACTGCAGGTGGTGCCGCGACATGGTGAGGGCTTGCTCGGCTTGAATTCGCTTCTTTCGCTCTGCTTTGACTTTGGCTTCCAAGACTGCGACCTTGTCGCTTAGCTTCTGGGAGTCTGACTGCTGCTCCGGTGGCGGTGTCCAGTCATTGCGAAGCCAGGCGATAAATTCCACTGCCGCTGGGTTGCCCTGGTGGAGAGCCTGACGGCTAACACCGACTTGGCGGGCGACCTCGGAAAGTGAAACTTTGCCGCCGCTACTGGCGATGCTCATTGCAATAACGCAGGCGCGCAATCCGGTTGCGTTGAGTTGCAGGATTGCATTGTCATCCAGTGGTGAATCACTCATCATGGGATGTCTCCAACAGGGGACCAAGATCCTGCTCGATGGTGACAGCGGCGGCTTTCGCCTTTGCGCGAAGCAGCGATGGCGACGTCTTGTCTCTGGCCATTCCGACGAGGCGGTCATGCTTCGCTAGGTGGGGAGCAAGCGTGATCGACAGGGTAGATGAGTTCATGCATTCGTTTGGGCGGCACCGCATCGCGTTGGGGCCACCCCACCCTTCGCATAGGGCGTAGTCGGCGTTGTAGTCACACCAGCCGAACGCGGTTATGTACACGTTTTCAAGGCCGTCGGATAGCAGCATGCGCAATCGTCGGTGGTCTTCTACAACCTGTGGCTCTCTGGCGAGAGCTTGTTTCACTGACGCGAATAGATCGCGTTTGCGGAACCCGTCCGGGCCTGCCGGGAAATCAGGTTCGTGGCCATGCTCGACGCGCTGGTTCCACAAGTCATATTCGTTCACCGCTGTGTCCAGAACCATTTCACGGTTGAGCCCTCGAATGTCGTCATACACCTGCCGCTGAGAGAGCGAGATTGTGTCGGGGCTGATACGGAAATAGCCCCCAGCTGTCTCAGGCTTCTGCCATTTGAATTGCTCCATTGCTGCTTGCGGACCACCGGCACGGCCTGAAACGATCCTGGCGAAAGTGCGTCGCAGTTCCCTGGCAGTAGGTGTCTTGCCGACTAGTCCATGCACGCGGCTGCCGTTCTCTTTCACCTTGTAATCCCGAGGGCCTGGACGGAGCATTGTGTGCTCGTCATCAGCGAGTCGCTGGAGACAAAGCCCCAACGAAGTGACGGCTTGACCGAACTCAATAACCGGCGAAGCAGTAACCCGTGGACGAAATGACTTGATGAGCCGAATGTCGAACAGTGGCGCTTGGCCAGTCGGCGCGAAGGTGGTGTCGGCTTGGATGTTCAGGGCTGTTAGGCATTGCGAGACCACGTTGATGGCTTGCGCCACAATCGGGGGGATTAGCCACTGTTCTCGTTTTGGTCGTGTCATGCCCTTCACCAGATAGCTTGTGAGCATCCAGCGCTGAACACCGTTCGTGTCGATACGAGCTAGTGGATGAATTCGCGGGATGCATTCGTACTCAGTCGGCCGCATGCCCGTGAAGGTGACTGTGACGAATGCGCACGCCGACACCAACCCGTTTATCCACGACAAGGCAGCGGCCGGAGTGAGCGTTGCGGATCGTTCGGGGCCTTTGGCCGCGCTGACGATTTGTTGCACACGCGAGGTACTGATACCCAACTGTTCCCCGATCCGGGGGTTGTTCAATCCGGAGAGGTGCATCTGCATGATGGCCTCAGTGCGTGCAGGGTCGGGGTCTCGGTGCGGAGCGTCCAACATCCAGTCCGGCGTTTCAGGGTCGATCTTTCCTGTAGTCAGCACTGCGCTGGCTGCTCGCACAACGGAGTCACCGTTCTCAACGAGGAACATTGCCCCGAGCAGCCAGGGGCTAAGGTCGGCTGCGGTCAACGGAAGTGTCTTATTCGCCATCTCCCCGTATGTGCGTGAGCTTCGGCCGTGGGCGGCGGCCAATGCCGTCTTGCCTTCCCACGGCGCGATGGTGAAACGGTCAAGACCCGGAGTCATCGCAACGCCATAGCGACCGAACATCATGATTGCGTTGGTGCCGTTCGCATCGATTCGCATATCGTCATCGCTTGCCAGCGCATCGAGATCAGCCTGGGTCACCTCCGCAAGGGTGCCAGCGCGCGCGACCAACCAGATGAGACCGGCCTCCGCGAAATGAAGGTGCATCAAGATGGTTGCAATCTTGAATGGTTTGACTCCAGTCAAGGCTGACGATACCTGCGTATGAAGATGCGGCGCACGCTCCAAGATCGCCAACTCTTTTAGTTGATCAACAAGATAGGTCGGGACGGAATCCCAAATGATCGACGGGTTAAGTGTTGCAGTGGCAGCGTCAGGATGACCGTCCAGTCTCCATACGTCATCGTCGAACCCTCCCTGCATGGCTTCAAAGCCGAAGAGTTCCGCGAGGCTCTTACCTTTGAACTGGCTCGCCACCCGCTTTGTCGGGTGCAGCCGCGTGACATTCATCCCGTCCACACCTCTTTCATGTCCTCGATTCGCTGACGAGCGCTATCCAGATTTCTGTGAGCCTGAGCTTTGGATGCATCCGAGAACCGGGCAAGAATGTGTTGCAGGGCTTCATCGACGCCCGCCCATGTGTCAATGAATTCTTCTGCTGGCAGCCGTTTTCGGTCGGCGTGTACGGAATCCGATAGCGCCAACAACACCGGCAGGTGGGTCCGGGTGTGGATTGCGTTTCGGCAGAAGAGACACGCGAACGGTGTTTGCTGGCACATCGTTCCCGGCCGCTGATTCGGGGCATCCGTGGGGTCTTTGCAGAAGCTTGTCCCCGAGTCATCAAGATCGTCGTTGAGTAGTCGACTGATGACCACGGCTCCCACGCCGACATCAAGTAGTTGCGCTTCAAGCTCTTCGGGAGAGTCGTTGTCGGCAACAACAGTATGGGCAACGATCATGTCGTGCAGTTCTTTGTGGGCGTCCGCGATGAGGGCGTAGCATTCCTCTTCGGTGAGCGCAGCCGAGCGATACCAGGCCCACGCGATCTTTGCACTGTGCGTCGGGTCAAGTGCACCGGAAACGACCGGACCTAGCGCCCGTTCCAACCGGCGATACCACGACTTCCGCATCCGCTGAGGGCTAAGCCCGAATTCTGATCCGTTTACATTGAACCGTGACCGACCCTTCCGCTCGGATCTGAAGCTCGCGGTATCGGGAGGGAATGTGATGACGGGTTTGCGAAGAACCTGATCGTCAGTGCCAGCGGTGGAGAGCTTACCCGGCACGAACTGCCATAGCTGTGTGGAATTGGTCCAGTTGCGTGCGGGCTCGGACAGTTCGATCCAGCGCTCCAGAACACGGCCACCGCTCCAATTAGACGCACGATTTCCTTTGCGGCTTACCGCTTTGTCGGCTCGATCCTTCACACCGGTGATCTTTACGACCGATTCGCCTATTCGCTCAACGTCGCTGACATGCAATGAGCGGAGTACCTGATCTTCGGCACCGTTTTCATTGATGACCAGCATCATCACTGCTTGTGCGTCCTCGCGGCTTGGAAAGAGTGCTGCCCAAGCTTTGTCGTAATAGTCCCACTGCTGTCCTTCTCTCTTGTTGCCGGACGCACGCCACTGACCGTAACGCTTCGGTTCCACCGTTGATGCTGGGTTGATCAGTAGGTGAGCGATCCACCACGTTTCACTTCGTGACTGAGTACGTTGCTTGCTGGTGTCAATCGCACCACCTCCGTAACCACCAGATCGGCAGGGGGGGGGGGCGGGCGTTTNGCGGGGCTCGGGCCGGGATTTTCCCGGGGGGCCGCCCCCGCCGCCCCGCGGGGCGGCGGGNNCTCCGTAACCACCAGATCGGCAGGCGGAGGGCTCGGTCATGTCGCGATGCTGAGCCAGGTATTCCGCCGCTGCGTCGACCGCGTCGACCAGGGGTGCGCCGGGGGCGAGACCAAGTAATTCCCAGGCAGCGGCTCGCCGTTGCTCGAAACCGTGCAATTGCGTTTTGCACCAGTCCAGGACAACCACTAGTTCGTCGTCCGAGTAGGGCTGCGTCGGTTCAGAGTGCAGATGGTGATTGTCGAGCCCACGTAGATTGGTCAAGTAGGCCACTAGGTCTTCGTTTCCGCAGGTCCGAGCCGCGATCAGTAACAACCTCTGCGCAGTCACTTTCCAGTGAGCGGTGCGTCCCTGCCCTGCGTTCGCAAATAGCGCGCTGTGAACATGCTCAACGCTCAGATTGCGAATGCTGAGTTCCACCATGGATGGAACGGCCGCATTGAGCGTGGTGACCGACATCCTTGCCGCGCGGACAATTTTGGTGACCGTGCTGACGCTCTTGGCTGTGCCGCCGCGATCAGCTATGCACGATAGAGCCGCCTCCCGTAATTCATCTCGCAGAGGACAGGCAGGGGCATCGGCCATGGTGTAGTTGCGGGTCCTGCCGTTGATGGTCGTGGAAATGCCGAAAGGGACATCCAGCTTTTCCGAGCGGACAGCGCGACCCACATCGCGAGCGGTCATGTGAGTACCCCCGTCAATGCTGGATTAAGCGCCGGGTCGGCATTGACGGCCAGTAGGGCATTCCACAATTCGTTCTGCAGGTAGTCCATCGTCGTGTCGAAAGATGCGTGGCCCATGCTGTCGGCAGTCAGCAGCGCGATGTCGCTTCGAGTAACCATCGGGTACCAAAGAGGGTAGCGACCATGTTCGGCGTAGAACGCCTGTCCCCGTTCCTGTCTCTTATACACATCT
>DMNR01000269.1 GCA_003452655.1 Actinomycetota bacterium
GGGTAAGCAACAGTCGACGGGTTCCTGATTGCTGGTTAACGCCGTGATGACTCTTCTGCTAGCTGGACCAGGCCTTATGTGCGTGTCCCTGCGATGAATCCCTTGAATGATCCGACATCATCCTTGCTGATCGGTTCACTGATGGGTCGAGGATTCTTCACTGCGGATGAAGTCGAGGAGGCGCGGGTTGGCACTGGCGGCCGTGCGCGATCTGCGAGAGCACCGCGTCCCGGCGAGCGAGGATGAGCTCGCTGACTTCGAGACCGATGTGTTGGCTGGGTTCGTGTTGGCGCGCGCCTCGGCTGGGTTGACTGACAGCACTATCCGCAATGACGCCAACCACCTCGACCTGATCCGCGACTGGTTCGGACGCCCGCTGTGGGAGATGCAGCCAACCGACGCGGACACCTACTTCGGCAAGGTACTTCGCAATGCTCGCCCGTCCACCCGAACCGGGCGAGCGGCAGCGTTGACGGTGTACTTCCAGTTCCTAGAACTGCGGCACAAGGTCGAGCTGCACCAGCTCACCGGCCGGGTTGTCGAGTGCCCGCTTGACGAGATCAACCGGCCGCGGGCCTGGGTCGATGCGCAGCTGCGCATCCCGCCGACAGCGGAGGAAGTGGAGCAGCTGTTCGCCGGGTGGCGTGAGGAACTGGTCGCCTGCCGCAAATTCGCGCCGGCGGCGCGTAACTATGCAGTCGCCCGCCTTGCCGCCGACGTGGGCCTGCGGATCAACGAGGCACGGATGCTCGACCTCGATGACGTGCGGTGGGAGCTTGGCCGTTTCGGCAAACTCAACGTCCGCCATGGCAAGGGAGCGCGCCGCAAGGGCCCGAAGCCCCGGCTCGTTCCGCTGATCAACGGCGCCGACCGCAGCCTGCGCTGGTTCATAGAGGACGTGCTCGGACTGTTCGACATCGACCCCGCCGGTCACGCGGTGCCGCTGTTTCCTTCCGAACGCAAGAACGCCGACCGCACCTGCGCCCGCGCCACTGCCGACGTGTTCCGCCGCTCGCTTGCAGAAGCCGCAGATCGGCACCTGCCGGAGTGGTCGGGGAAGCTGACACCGCATGTGCTGCGCCACTTCTGCGCCTCGCAGCTGTATCTGAGCGGGATGAACCTATTCGCCGTCCAGGAACTTCTCGGACACGCCTGGACCGGCACGACCGCTCGTTACATCCACGTCCACACCACCCACGTCGAGGACGCCTGGGTCACCGGGCAGCGACGAGTAGCCGATCGATGGAAAGGGCTGGCCCAATGAAATGGAATCTGCGCCTCGCGGCGGCAAACCGCGGGATCTGGAAGGCCAGCGAGCTGCAACACATGCTCGCCGAACGGGGCCTGGTGATCAGCGCCGGGAAAATGTCGGGTCTGTGGTCAGGCAACCCCAACGCCGTCAAACTCCACGATCTCGACGTTCTGTGCGCCGTGCTCGAGTGCGGCATCGATGAACTGCTGATCCCCGAACCGGACACCATCGCCGCACCCGCGCCGTCCGCAGGCGAGAAGGCCGCCGTCATCGGTGAGGCCCGGGCAGTCACACCCCGGGCACGGTCGGGCAGGTCGCTGCCGCCGCGGTGAACTGCCTGCACTGCGACGCTGCGCTGCCGGAGCGCAGTCGCCGAGATCGTATGTACTGCAACAGGAATTGCTCAGCGCTGGCCTCCTACTACCGCCGCAAGGCCGGAGTGCCGCTGCCGCCGCGATGGCGCCACCCTGCCTTGTCCTCGGGCAACCCGATCGTCCGCAGCGCCGCAGTCCGCGCTCAGCAGTTGGGTGAGATGCACGGGTGGGACGAGTCGACGACCCGCTGCGTGCTCGACGGACTGGCCACTGTGCTCAAGGAACGAAGCGCCGGAGAACCGGTCGCGATGAGCGAAGTCCGCTCGCAGACGCACCGGCGTGTATCCAAACCGCGCCTCGCCGAAGTCCTGGCCAATCTCGGGCTGCTCATCGACGACACCACCCCAGCGATCACCTTGTGGATCGACCGCAGAATCGCAGCGCTGCCGCCCGGGTTCGCCGAGCCGGTCCACCTCTGGCTGATCACGCTGGTCGATGGCGGCACCCGCAGCAAACCACGCAGCGCCTCCTCCACCTACGTCTACTTCGGGTCGGTGCGCCCGTTCCTCGAACACTGGGCCGCAATGTATGACCACCCGCGACAGGTCACCAAGAACGACATCGATATCGCGCTCGACCCGCTGCGCGGCTACCAGCGCAATACCGCGATCAACGCGCTCCGATCGCTATTCCGGTTCGCCAAGAAGCAGGGGCTGATCTTCACCAACCCGACCATCGGCCTGACAACCCGGCTGCCAGAGCCCGGCTTCATCCCGATGACCGATGACGATATCCGCACCATCGAACAGCTCGCCGCGCAGCCATCGCAGCGGCTTGCCGTCGCCCTTGCCGCTGAGCATGCTGCGCGCACCGCGTCCATCCGCAACCTAAATCTCGACGACATCGACATCCCGAACCGGCGCATCACGCTCGACGGACACAGCCAGCGCCTCGGTGAACTGACCAGTCAAGCACTGAAAACCTGGCTCGACTACCGCCGCACCAGATGGCCCCGAACACCGAACCGGCACGTGCTCGTCAACCCCAAAACCGTTCTCGGAACGGGACCAGTCAGCGCGCCATTTGTTCGTTTCTGCCTGGGCCGCAATGGATTTAGCATCGACCAAATCAGAGCAGACCGCATCCTGCACGAAGCACTCACCGCCGGGCCGGATCCGCTGCACCTTTCACTGGTCTTCAACATCGACCACTCCACCGCACTGCGCTACTCGGCCGTTGCCGAACACCTGCTCAGCAACGAACTCGAACAACGATCGTGAACATGGGGCCTCTGGTTCAGAGGAAAACCATAAAACAAGATCGGGCAAAGACCCGACGGCGAGGAGGCAGTCAACTAATTGCGCTAGGCGATGATTGGTATCACTACTCCTACAGATGGGATTAGCGGACGCCTCGCCCAGATCTCAATATCGGTCGTTTTACGGGATGGTTTAGGAGAGGCGTACGGATGTGAATGTGCGACTTAGATGGCGGTGTTCTGATCGACTTAGTTGGCGGTCACTGCACCCGAGAAGGCGACCATCTGTGCACCAGAGGACCAAACCGACCCCATCAGGGGCGATCGATCAACGAATTTGTTGAGCACTGCTACTGAGCGTCTCTGCTCTTCGCGACCCGACGCCGACGGTCACCGGGTCAACCCCAGGCGCAGCTTCTTCGTGACTCTCGACATGCGGGTGATACCACCCAGTTGGAGTAGCGTGACTTCCTGGAGGCTTCACATTGATCACACTTCCAACATGAGAAACCAAAGCACAACAGCGTTCGCGGTGGCAGCCGTCGCCACTTTGGCTCTGACCGCTTGCGGGCAGACAACAAATGCAGCAGCACCCGTCGGCGCACCGGCGAAGGCATCTCCGCAGGCAATCAGCCTGGAGACCGCCAGAAGCTCTTTTGCGGCACTTCCGGAGCTTGCCACCCTCACCGCCTCAGGCGAGCAGAGTCCGGTGGTTCTTCCGACATCGGCAGCGGCTCCATTTACTTTCAGCCATTCCCCGCTCACTGTCACAATCGCAAATGCAGCCTCTTCCCAGGCACAGCAGGCCGACGGACTGTGGCTATATCCGAGTGCCATTGGACAGTCTCCAGAGATCGTCCAACCCCTGAAGAATGGTGCGCGCTTCCTGACAGTGCTCAGCACCGCCGACCAGCCAGCGACCGAGTACCAGATCGCTACCGGCCCGGTCGCTTCCACCATTGCAATAAAGGACGACGGATCTGTCAACATCACGGACAGTGCGGGAATCCAGATTGGTGCCCTAATGGCCCCATGGGCCCTCGACGCACAGGGAAAAGCACTGCCAACGCACTATGAAGTCAGTGGGGCGAGCGTCCGTCAGGTCACCGACCTCAGCAGCGCCGCTCTACCCGTAACAGCCGGGCCTGCCCTTGTCGCTGCAAACGCTGACTCCCCGAGCGCGCCGTACCCGACAGGATCCAGCGCTGCTCCCGCTCACCTTCAATCAGACTCTCCGACCCAGCTGGGAGAGTTTTCGCCTTCGGGCTGCGTCGCCAAGACCAACAATCCTCACAACTCAGGCCACGCCAAAGGCCAAACCAACGTCACATCAACAATCAAGTGCAATGTGAACGTCTTTTCACTCTGGCAGACCACATCGCTGTGGGAAACTCGCGCCTGGGGCTGGAACGAGATCATGACCGGGCAGCCAGTCAACAACGCCAACAAGAACAACATCGAATCGCAGGCGAACTATGCCTGCCACAACACGGCCACCTACCGGGGAACCGCCAAAAGTACGTCGGTCGAGCCGAAGGGCCACTACAACGCAGATACCGTCGGCCCGAACTGGGATAATGCCAAGTGCGCTTGAATCGGGACGTTACTGGCTGGACGGAGCAACTGACAAATCCATTTGATTATCGGGTTCACAGCGTTGTCCCCGTCGGGTTCGAGGCGTACACACGCATACTTCATCCCTTCGATTCGCGCGACAGCGACCATGAAATTCCGTGGCGCGATGTCGCGACGTGGTCGGGGCGCACCGTTCATCGACTGGCGCAGTCACCAGCAATAGCGACCCCGGCATCGGCCTATTCGCCCACCACGACCGCTCCGTTCTACTCAACCAATCCAATGCGCGGACTACCAGCCGATCAGATGAGGTCTCTGATTCCAATGCTGGAATCAGAGACCTCATGTGACGACGTTTACGCCGCCGTGTGGTCTGGATACGCGACACAGCAGCACTGCTCAGTGTTTGCGCCATTCCGTGAAGTTGACCAACTGCTTCGTTGCTGTTTCGGCGAGTACCTCATCTTTGAGGGGCCTCTGCGGCTAGCCGCCTCATTTAGCGATTTCGTCGCGACATCGGCCAACGGGCATTCAGTAATTCAGGGCGCTCCGAACTTCCTTTGGCCGCAAGACTGCGCATGGATATTTGGCTCAGCGATCGACCTTCCCTCGACATATATTGGCGGGAGTCGCCTGCTGATATCCGGAATCTTGAACTGCGAGCAACTTGAGTCGTTTCCCGCAGTGCTGACCGATTTGGTCAGCACTGACTCAGATTCGATCAATCGATAGTCGGCGCAAACGGTGGGTCACATGTGCAGCGCGAGGCGTCCCTTGGTTCCCCTCCTGACACCAGGCGAGGAAACCAATTCGTAGTTTGTAGCAAATACGAACGTTTGTGGCACAGGACTACGGACTTACGAAACTTGACGTTCCCGCGCCATCACAGGTGTTGCGGAAGTCAGTGTCGTAAACAATGTGCCGCTTGACAGGGCTGTCGGTGGGTTCCGCTACATTGAATTCGTGAGCATGTTGCTTGGGTACGCGAGGGTCTCCACCGATGATCAGGATGCCGCTTTGCAAGTCGATGCGTTGAAGGCGGCGGGCTGCGCGAAGGTCTTCGTCGATACCGCCTCTGGCGGATTGGCCGAGCGCCCGGAGTTGGCTCGGCTGCTGGATCAAGCCAGACCGGGAGACACACTGGTTGTGTGGCGTTTGGATCGGCTCGGACGCTCGATCAAGCACCTCATCGCGACCCTCACGGATCTTAGTGAGATCGAGATCGGGTTCCGCTCGCTAACGGAAAACATCGACACGACGACTCCGGGCGGGAGGCTGGTGTTTCATATCTTTGCG
Organism: Actinomycetota bacterium; assembly: GCA_003452655.1. Lineage (GTDB taxonomy): Bacteria > Actinomycetota > Actinomycetes > S36-B12 > UBA10799 > UBA10799. The sequence goes on from DMNR01000269.1 coordinate 5,696, forward strand.
GCCTTAGCTGAGTTTGAGCGCGACTTGATCCGTGAACGAACAAAGGCTGGTCTCGCCGCCGCTCGTCAGCGCGGCCGCCAAGGCGGTCGACCGCCGACGATGAGCCCCAAACAGGTCACGACCGCACGGCAGTTGTACGACCAGCGGGATATGACTGTTGAACAGATCGGTGAAGTCCTCGGGGTCAGTCGGACCACGATCTACCGGGCGCTGCGCCGGGCGCAGCCAGCGAAGGCCTGATCGTGGTGCGGTCCAGCCCTCATGCCGGGCCGCCCCGCACCGCAGACGAACGCCTACTAATACTGCGCCCACACATTCTGGACGGGGTATCACTTGCGAGCATCGCTGAACAGACCGGGATCAGCACAAGAAGCTTGACGCGGTGGTTGGCTACCTACCGCAGTAGCGGGCCCGACGCACTTGGAGTTGCTCGGCGATCGGATAGCGGAACCCATCGCCTGGATCCAGAACTAGTCGCGTTCATTGAGGGAACCGCGTTAGGTAGCCCTCCACCATCGATTACGACGATCACACGCCGGGCGGCCAAAGTCGCTGCGCACAAGGGATGGAAGCCCGCGTCATATGCGGTTGTTCGTGCGATCGTTGCTGCGATTGAGCCGGACCTGACGACACTTGCCCACGGCGGTACCAGTGCCTGGCGGGACAAGTATGAACTGGTGTGGCGCCGAAGCTCCGACCTGCCGAACGCCATGTGGCAAGCCGACCATACCGAGTTGGACATTCTGCTGCGTTCCACCAGAAAGGCTCCGCTTCGGCCATGGCTGACTGTTGTCGAGGACGATCACTCCCGGAGCATCTGCGGCTACCTGCTGTTCGATGGTGCACCGTCAGCGATGAACACCGGCCTGGCATTGCGCCACGCGATTTGGCCGAAGTCTGATCCGGCGTGGCCGATGTGCGGGATACCCGACATCCTCTACGTCGATCACGGCAGTGACTTCACCAGCAGCCATCTGGCACAGGCCAGTCACGACTTGCGAATGCAAATCGTGTACTCAACGGTCGCCCGCCCACAAGGGCGAGGAAAGATTGAACGGTTCTTTCGAACCCTGTCAACGCAACTACTCGCCGAACTACCCGGCTACCTGCATCCAGCGCGCGGGCGCAAACTCCCTGAGCCAGTACTTGACATCGGCGAACTCGATGACCGAATCCGCCAGTTCATCCACGAGTACAACACGCGAACCCACCCCGAGATCAAGAGGAGTCCGAAGGCGGCGTGGCTCGCCGACGGCTGGCTGCCCCGCATGCCCGACACCCTCGAATCCCTGGACCTACTCCTGATCAGTGTCGCCAAGCCCAGGCTCGTCCAGCGAGACGGAATCCGCTTCCAAGGGCTGCGCTACCTATCACCCACTCTCGCCGGATTTGTCGGTAAGCAAGTCACCATCAGATACGACCCCCGCGACATCACCGAGATTCGGGTATTCCACAACGACAAGTTTGTGTGCAAAGCGGTCAATCCTGACCACGACAATTCCGTGTTGAGCCTCAAAGACATTCAAGCGGCCCGGGTTGCCCAGAGAAAACGGGTTCGTTCTGGGCTCAATGAACGGATCTCCGTCACGGCCCGCCATCGGTCAACAGGTCAACCCCCGACCCCAAAGCCCGACACACCGCGACCGGAAGCCAAGCCAAAGCTCAAGACCTATTGGGAGGACAGATGAGCCGGTTCATGCTGACGAAGGAACACCGACGATTCACTGAGTTCGCAAATGCCGTGCGCAAGCAGAAAACGATCGGCATCTGTTACGGCCCGGCGGGAGTAGGGAAAACGCAGTCCGGTGAACGCTATGCCGGATGGCACAAAGCCCGCGACACCATCGAGTACTGGGGCGACGACACGCACCATTGCAGAGCCGCAGGAGCGGCACCAATCAACGCGGCGCTGGCCCGCAGTCGCACCGTGTTCTTCACCCCCCAAGTCCAGACAACACCGAAACAACTCAAACTCGAACTAGACGACGTGTTCATTCTGGTCTCACTCTGCATCGAGGAACACCTCATTGCGCAGAGAGCTGCCCAGACCACGGACAAACCCGTCGTCTATCGGGTCAGGAAGCCAGTCGTCGAGTTGATGATCATCGACGAATCCGAACGGCTCTCCGCTGGCTGTATCGAGCACCTACGCGACCGCTTTGATCGCTACGGGATTGCACTTCTGCTAATCGGCATGACCGGGCTGGAAAAACAATTCAGCCACTACGCCCAGTTCTACAGCCGCGTCGGGTTCGCCCACCAATACCGGGCACTCGCGGACGACGAACTCCTCTTCGTCCTCCAACGCCACTGGAAACGCTTCGGCAAGACACTGGACCCCGACGATTTCACCGACCACCAAGCAGTCACAGCCATCGACCGAATCACACGGGGAAACTTCCGGCTACTCGACCGCCTCTTCACCCAAATCGACCGCGTCCTGCGAATCAACGACCTCGACACCATCACCGAAGACGTCATCGAAGCCGCCCGAAGCACACTCGTCATTGGGACGCCAGAGTGACAAAGAGCCACTCAAATTTGGAGCCAACAAGCGCAAACAGTCACACGTACGGAACCCTCGGCCTCGCAGTTCGGCCCGGCTCTTCCTTCCTTATTGCTCACTCCGTTGCGCGGGCGAAGTGGCGTCTCTGGCGCTGGCAACAACGACGTGTGTGCAAAATGGTGGCTGTGGACGATGATCTGGATCGGCGGCTCGGTCGGCTCGGTGAGCTTGCCGATGACGGTGACATCCTCTTACTCGGTTGTGATCTCGCAGATGCTGACCGCCAGGAAGACGCAGAGCGTTGTTTCCGCAAGGCGGCAGACCTCGGATCGGAGATCGCCTGGTTCAACCTCGGCAACACTCTGCGAAAGCTCGGCCGTGACACCGACGCAGTTGCCGCGTATGAGCAGGCGATCGCCGGTGGCGAAGCGGACGCCTATCTGAACCTCGCTCAGATCTGCGAGGAGCGGGGCGACCTTGCCGGTGCCGCCATCGTGTACCGGCAAGGCTTCGACGCGGGGGACGACGGCTGCGGAGTTTCCCTCGCATTCCTCCTGCGCGATCAGGGTGAGCGGTCCGAAGCGATGCGCTTTGTTGGGCTCTCAACACAGCGCGGCGATCGCATGGCTGCTGCGGTGCAGGGATGCTGGCAGTGGATCGAAACTCAGGACCCCGGACTTGAGCAGGCATTGCGTGATGGCGCCGATGTGTACCCATCGGCCAGAGCATCGCTTGCCGCGCTGCTGCTCCAGGCTGGGCGGGCATCAGAGGCACAGTCGGTTCTTGAAGAGGGGACGCGGTTGGGAGAGACCGAGAGCTTCCTTCCGCTCGGAAATTTCTATGCAGATCAGCTTGGCGATGCCGCTCTGACTGAAGAGATGTACCGGCGCGGTATTGAGGCCGGTGATGCCCACTCCCACCACAATCTCGCCATCCTGCTTCTGGAACGGGATGAACTCGATGAGGCGCTCAATCACCTCAGATTCGCCGTGGCCGCGGGGGACCAGCTGGCGGCACGAACGCTGCGTGAATTGCCAGAAGAAGCGTGATCGGCGCGACAATCTCAGGTAGAAGTTGTCTAGTGTGGAGCCGGTCGGCCCGTCCCAGAATCGACGTTTTTGGGACTGTCCGCTGCTCATCGTTGCCTGTGTAACGGGCACCGAGTTTGTGGTTCGTCGCGTAACGAACGCAAGTGGGTTCTGGCCTTCGGTGAGCGAAAAGCGGTGAGTTCCCGCCGAAAGGGCTTCACTCTCGCTGAACCCACGGGGAACGTGTTGGTAAGAAACGTGCTCTCAGCCGCAAACGAGCGTGCCCTTTCTGTTGCTTGCCTGCATCGCGATTCCCAGAAACAAGTGTTTCTGGGACCTGAGACAGCATTGATGCCCGCGATTCAGCGATCACGAGGCGGGAGGGCCCAAAAACCCTTCCCAGCGTTCACTGCGACCCGAAACTGTCAATACCGGTTAGTGAGTCACACCGTATGAGCGCCGAACGGCTCCGCCGTTTGCGGCCGCTGACACGTTTCTTTCCGGCACCCCAATTAGGGACAGATCATCATTTGGTTGTTCGGCTGCTTACGCTACTCAACCGTAGTAGGCGTCCGCCCAGCCTAGGTACGGGCCGTAACCATCCAGATGTTCCATCGTGACCAAACCGACGCGGCCACCTTCAGCTCCGGTGGTCAGCACCATTCCTCCACCGGCATAAATCGCGACGTGTTTGGCTGGATTGCCAGACCACCAGAACACTTGCGCACCCACCGGCGGGTTGCGGTTCTTTGGGTGGGCAACTCCTGCCGATTTTGTCCGGTACCACTGTGCGATAGCTGTCGGCATGCGCCCCCCCGGCGGAGCGTATGCATCATCGACGAAACCCAGACACAGCCCGTCGTAGTTGGCGCCCGAGCCGACGAATTTCATCCCCCAGGCAAGTGCCGCCTTCCCATCCCGGCCGGTTCCGTGCGTTTGCGCTACGCCTTGCGCCGTGACCAATTTCCGTTGCAGCTGCTCATACGTGGACTTGATCTGACGGCGAAGCGTCAATGCCTTGTCGACTTCTTGTTGGCGTGTGGCCACGAGCGAAGCAATCTCGTTTCTCGCAGCTGCGGCGCCATCTCGGGAGGCC
>DMNR01000249.1 GCA_003452655.1 Actinomycetota bacterium
CGGTTTCGGGGCGCTCGGGGCGGGCCTGCTCGTCCTGCTTCAGCGGGTCCCCGAGCGGTGGTTTGGGCGCGGCCCGCTCGCCTGGCTGGTTGGGCTCGGGACGATCTCGTACAGTTTCTACCTGCTGCACCAGCCGATCATCCTGTTGCTGAACGGCTGGGGCCACAGCTTGGGGCTGGGACCAATCCCCCTGTTCTTCGTCGCGCTGGCCACGTCGGGCACGCTCACGTTCGCCGTCGCGACGGCGCTCTACCGCGGGGTCGAGCGACCCTTCCTCGTGCGCGGGAGCATGTCAGCCGTTGTCATAGAGGGCGACCGACGCGCGGGGTGACTCCGATGGTGACGCGCGACCGTCGAAGAGGACGATGAGCTCGCGAGCGCTCGATGCCCGCCGTCGGAGATCCGTCAGTCGAAGGGCCGGGTCGGGTCGTGTTTCGACAATGCCGCCGCCGAGGCGTTCTTCTCCACCCTGGAATGGGAAGTCCTCTCTCGGCACGAGTTCACCGACCCCGACCATGCCTGCAAAGTGGGGTTGACCCCGTTTCCTCTACTCTGAGGTGGAACATGCCACCGTTGAGGACGGAGACAGGTGATAGGCCAGGTGCTCACGGCCATGCTCCTTGGGCTCGGGACATGTGGAATGGGGGCGGCATTCGGCCGTTGGGTCTCGCGACGCATCGCCCTCCCGACATCAACGAACGCGGCTGTATCCCTTCTTTTGGGCATCGCAGGGGTCGGTGTCCTGACGCTCGCAATCGGGCACCTCGGCCTGTTGGGTCCGTGGGTTCCTTGGCTGATCGCGGGATTCGGGCTCATTGCTGGGTGGCCAGCGCGCAAGGACGCCCTTCGGTTTGTTCAGCGAGCCGCCGCGGCGATAGCGGCCGAAGCCCGAACGCGGCCGTTGCTTGCCGCCGGAGCTGCAGTGGCGGGGCTCACTGCTTTGGTCGCAACCCTGGCCCCACCGCAACGAATCGACGAGGTCGAATACCACTGGCCAGCACCGCTTGACTGGGCGGCGTCAGGCGGGTGGACCGACAGCCCCTTTCGACACGTTGACGGCTTCCCCCTGATGGAGATCATCTACACCGCCGCGGCAACCCAAGGGTCCTACGTTGCGGCGCACGCCATGAGTCTGTTGACAATGGTCGGCATTGGTTTGGCCGCTGCGGGCATGGTGCAGTCCCTCGGGTTGACAGCGCGCCTGCCCGTGGCTGCCGCCGCAGTCCTCATGCCCGTCGTGTGGGACGGGTCATACGCGGCATACAACGACACGCCCGGCGCGGCCTTCACCATCGCGGCCGCCGCGGTGGCCGTCGGCATACAGCGGCCAAGTCGCGCTGCAACAGCGCTCATCTCAGCGCTTTTGGCTGCAGCGATCAGCATCAAACCGTTTCACGTCGTCGCGGTTTGCTGTGTGGCTCTCCTGCTCTGGCATCGTTTCCGACGGGCAAGCCTACGATCGTCGGCGACCATGGCCGCCGTTGCCGTAGCGACCGTTGCGTTCTGGTCAGTCCGGCAATGGGCTTATACCGGTCACCTCATCGACCCATTGATGTTCGGCGGAGCATCAGGCGAGGCGCAGGCGCGACTCCCGTCACGGATCCAACACTTCCTCGCTCCGATCTTCCCTTTCGTCAGCGGCGTGCTAGGCGCGCAAGAGCCCTGGGGTGCCCGAACGTCTGCCGTGTTGCAGGTGTTCCTCATACCGAGCTTGGTGTATCTCGTATGGAGCGGTCGGTCAGCATTTGGTCGATTCGGTGTGCTCGCTGGACCTGCCTACCTCCATTGGGTGGTCCTGGGCTTCGTGGCGGTGCGGACTCGGTTCCACATCTTCACCTGGGTGCTCCTTGTCCCCGCAGTGGCGTATGCCGTCCATCACGCGAGCAAGAGGTGGCCCCGGCTAGGGCCATGGCTCGACCTGGCGTGGACCGCGCTGGTGCTTCTTGGCGCTCTTGATGTGTCCTTCGAGATGTGGCGAGCCATCAACACCATCAGAACCTGAGCCGGCCAGCGAGGGGCCACCTTCCTCGGAGCCTGTGGAGGCACCGACAGCACGGCGTTCGGGACCGATTCTCAAGATACTGAGAGCACGCCTGCCGAGGGCGTCATGATGCGATGATCATCGCGTGAAGCTCATTGTCCAGGTCCCCTGTCTGAACGAGGAGCTGACACTTGCCGCCGTCCTCACAAGCATCCCGACCAAGATCCCGGGGATCACCTCCATCGAGGTCGTCGTCATCGATGACGGTTGCAGCGACCGAACCGTCGAGATCGCTCGTGCGCACGGGGTCCAACACATCATCCGCCATGCCCGCACAATGGGGTTGGCCCGTTCATTCAAAGATGGCATCGACTACGCCCTAGCCCGCGGCGCCGACATTGTCGTCAATACGGATGGGGACAACCAGTATCCCCAGGAGCGGATCTCCGACCTCGTGGCGCCCATCGTGGACGGCTTGGCCGATATCGTCATCGCAGACCGGCAAACGGCCACCGTTGCACACTTTTCGCCACTCAAACGGCGCGTGCAGCGCATTGGGTCGGCTGTTGTCAGCCGGGCCGCAGAGACCCGCCTCCCCGACGCCGCCAGTGGATTTCGCGCGTATTCAGCACACTCGCTGATACATCTCAACATCATTACCCAATTTAGTTACACGATGGAGACGATTATCCAGGCCGGGAACAAACGGCTAAGAATCGCCTCGCTCTCCATCGCCACCAACCCAAAGACCCGGGAGTCTCGCCTTTTTCGCAGCCCCTGGCAACACGTGCGCAGNNTCGCTTTTTGACTTTCTTCGCAAGAGGGGAGGGCGACGGTCACGTTCAATCGCTCATCTTGGGCTCCGCGCTCCTAGTCGGTTCCCTCCTGGCTCTCGCTCTCCTCGTTATTGCCGATCTCCAGAGGACGAATCGGATTCTGCTTGAGGACGGCCTAGAGCGGATCAAGCGAATGCAATACGACCGTTGATAGCGACCCTCTATAAAAAGGTTCTCCCCGCGATCTTCGTCGTCGCTGCCCTTGGGTTCGGCTACGTCGCCATTCGCCGGAACGGCGATGCCGTCTGGGCGACGCTCGGAGCCGCCGCCCCTGGGTGGGTCGTGGCTGCCACAGCGGCAGGTGGGGCTGGGTTACTGGCTTCGTTCCTCGCCTGGTGTGGCGTGGCGCGCAGCCTCGGCGCCGAACTGCCCAAGGGGGCGGCGTTTGGGATCTTCTTCGTCAGCCAACTCGGCAAATACCTCCCTGGGGCAGTGTGGCCCGTGGCTGCGCAGTATGACATTGGCCGACGATTGGGCACCCGGCCGAACGCCTTGCCATCCGCCGGGCTGATCACACTTGGCTTCGGCGTCGCGGGTGCCTGCTCTCTAGCTGCCGGCGCAGGGAACGTAGTCGGCGTCCCGGTCTGGTGGTTGGTCCTCATCCCCGTCATCGTCCTTAGCCGGCCGAGTGCGCTGACCGACGCAATGAACAGCATCCTTACGCGCCTTGGCCGCCAGAGTGGCTTGCCAACGATGACGGTTCGGCAGGCCTGGCGAGCCATGGGTTGGTCAGTGGCATCCGCAGCGCTCTTGGGTCTGCAAGTGCTAATGATCTCGATCGCGATGTCCGAGGGGCGCGGCGCTGATGAGGATCTGATCAGGGCAGCAGTCGCTGGTTTCGCCCTCGCGCTAGTGGCCGGAATCATCGCTGTGCCTGCGCCCGCTGGCGTTGGCGTTCGCGACGGCGTTCTCGTAGCGGCGCTGGCCGAGTCGATGCCCATGCCCTCCGCGCTGGCGGCTGCCGTTGCCGCCAGGGTCCTTCTGACGGCAACCGATGTCCTCTTTGGGATTATCGCGCTCTCGTGGCTTCCGCGTCGTTCTTCGACGATTCGCTAGGGTCGGTCAAGCCCCGACAATGCCCGTGCCGATCAGCCCCGTCCCTCGACCAGGCGCGAGTCGCTGCACGAATCGGAAGGGGAACGCCAGAGTCGCTGTTGCCAGGCCGGCAAACCACCCACTCGGCTGCAGAAGTCTCCCGCTGGCGGCGGTGCGTTCGGCAGTCGATCCCCCGGCCGTCACACGCGCGGCACGTGCGGCCCGTTGTCTCACCAGCTCCAAGATCCTACCGACCGGCCACCCATAGGTAACGACCGAGATGTTTGTGAGTCCTGCCGCCCTCATCAGGTTGACGAGATCTTGGGGGTCGTACCGGCGAAAGTGACCAACCATGGCGTCACAGTCGCCAAAGTGGTCACGCCCGGCTGGAACTGAGACCAAGACCCGACCACCGGGACGGAGCCGTCCGCACCACGCAGCGAGCGCTCCGGCATCGTCCTCAAGGTGCTCCAGCACCTCGAACGAGCAGACAAGGTCGAAGAGAAGATCCGGGGGTAGCTCGTCGAAGGTGGCTTGGAGGACCCTGCCACCCGCCGCCTCGATCCGAATCCTCGCGACTGCAAAGGACTCGGCGTCTGGCTCGCAGCCAAGGTAGTCAGTCACGCGGACAGCGATACGGGCCCCCATGGCGCCCCGACCGCAGCCGACCTCCAGAACGCGGCTCGGATGTGAGTCCCTGAGGACTCTCGCAATCATGTCCCAACGCAACCAGCCACTCACGGACATGGAGTTGTTCGTCATGGATGCATCACTCGCTTCCCGATCGTGCTCCGACTGAACAGCGGCCGAACCAACGCTTCCGGTCGAACGTCGCACTCAGATCGCTGCATCTGAGCCCGCATCGCCATAAGGTCGCTCGGGTGCTCCGCCAACGAGGTGAGTGCTTTTACCAGGTGCGCCGAATCACCGGGTGAGACAAAGACTCCAGCGTCGCCGAGAAGCCTTCTCTGGGGAGAGGTCTCCGATGTCACCACAACACGGGATGCAGCGATGGCTTGATACACCTTGGTGGGAACGACACTCTGGGCCTTGCTCGTCGTCCCAAAAATCCCCAGCGCAACATGATGGCCACCGAGCACTGACGGCAGCTCTGCCGGGTCCACCCAGTCAATCCACGTCACGTAGTCAGATGAACCCGCGGCGAGCTCAGTCGCTGGCCGATCCTGGCCGGTTCCAATCATGGTGAACACGATGTCGCCTCGATGACGAAGGGCCCCAATAGCCTCGCCTATCGTGATCGTCCCGTGCAATGGCGTATACACCCCCACGAACACGACGCGCAGCGGACTCGGAGAGGCGGGCCACATGTGCGCGACCGCTCGCCACTGCGAAGTGGCGCCGACGGGAAGCACAACGACGTCGTCGCGCCGACGTACTGGAATTTCAGCAAGTCGTTCAGGAGTGTCCACAACGATCGTGCCCGCACAGGCCAAGGCAGCCTGGTCCACCACACCAAGCACCGCCAGGGTGACACGCGAATCGACCCTCCGATCGATGGCTGTCGTCCGCGCCGAAACCAGGTGGTCCAGGACTATCCTTCGCTTCCCGAAGATGAGTCGAGCGAGCAGCACATCGAAGTGGCCGAGATAACCCACGACCACCATGTCGGGGTGAGACCGACGCTCTCGGAAACCATCGAACAGCAGCTGGGACCACGCGGTCAGCAGCGGGAAGATGACCTTGCCTATGGACCGGGGACTGTGAAGAAGACGCACCCGTGAGGCCGTGTCCGCTGTCCAAGGTCGGTTGATCTCGCGGACGTCATGGCCGTGCCATCGGAGCCCGTCCAACAGGACCGCGACACGTGGATGACGAGCTGAGTCATAGGTGCCGAACCCGACAACGCGCACGGAGAGCCTAGGCCCGGCCGTCGAAGAGGCTGGTG
>DMNR01000361.1 GCA_003452655.1 Actinomycetota bacterium
CCATCGCCCGGCCCTTGGCCGAAGCGCCAGCCGTTGCCTAGGTCGGTCCACTCGTAGAGCTCGATGCCGTCGGAGGGCTGATAACTCGCGTCACCTGTGACCAGACTGCCTGATGGCGAGATGAACCGGAAGCCTTGGGATCCGATGCCCACGCCGCAGTCGGACGCCAAGAGTCGGCCCGTCGCATCGTAGATGACCGGCGAGACGCCGCAGGCTTTGAAGGCGTAAGTGTGCCAGCCGCCCGCCTGTGTCCACTCGATGGCCCGGTCGGTCTGGTTCCCTTGGCCGGCCATCTTGAAGCCGCCCACGGTCGTGATACGCGGAAAGAGAATGCGCTCCGGCGCGGTGAACAGCCCGAGGTGTGTCTCAACGACGGTTGAATCGAATCGGATGCAGGCGAATTCGCCGTCGCACCGCGCGTCGGCATACCACCCGCCGGGAATCAACATCCGCCGCATTTGTTAGCCTTCGATGCCCAACGCGGCCATGTTGTCGTCGGTGTCCATAATCCAGACGTTCTGCCCGCCCTTGAGTCCGACCATGCGCTTAGCCTCCGGTTCTTCCTCAGGTGCCGCGTCTTTCTTCACCCGTCCCGGCCGGCCCGGCTTCTTCTTCACGTAGGGCGGGCCGACGCACACGACCTCATCGAGCTTGATGTAGGCCATGCCGTGCTCACAGTCCAGCTGAATGAACGGGTTCTCCATAGTGGACGATGATACACCTAATCTAAGTATTCAAGTGTTGACATTGGCGCAGAACCTGCCGCACTATCTGCACCGGGCGGCTAGGGTAGCTACCGAAAACGGATTGACCTGACAATCCGCAGCCGCACCAATTTATCAATCAGGCATAGCTGGTGGTAGGCGCACCGGCAGTCCGAGAACTCTCAGGAGTCTCCCCGCATGAGCAGTGAGCGTCCGACCAATAAGCAAGGCCCATCTTTCCAGTTCTACGCCGCCGATTTCATCATCGGAACCGCACACCTCACCCCCTCAGACGTCGGTGTCTACATCCGGCTCCTAGCCTTGTCATGGGACAAGGGACCACTCCCAGACGACACCAGAACGCTGGCCGCAATGGCTGGCCTGTCGCACCGCCTTTTCCTGAAAACGTGGAGAAAACTCGAAGAAAAGTGGGAGAAAACTGATCACTTTTGGTTGCACCCCAGGCTCGAAGCTCAGCGAGCACACTATCAGGCCATCGCAGAGCAGAACGCTGAAAAGGGCCGTAAAGGCGCACTCGCCCGCCAAAAGGCGTCAGCCGCAGTTCAGCCGCAGTTCAGCCGCAGTTCAACCGGTGTTCAACCGCAAGGTCAACCGAAAGGCAACACTCCTAACTCCGATCTCCGATCTCCAGATCTCTCAGATGAAGATCAAGCATCATTTCCAAATCAAGCTGAGAACCAAAAACAGAACGACACGCGCGATTCTATTCCGCCTGTGTTTGGTCATGGCAGGAAAGGCGCAAAAGGCGGGATGGTGACGAACCATCCGAGTTGCGACCCTGCCACGCACGCCGCCTGTCCTCGTGGCTTCTGCGTCCCCGTGTTCCACTCCCGCGCATGGCGTCAGCAGTTGGACCCGGACGGGTCGCTGCCTGATGTCACCGACTCCACCATCCGGGCCATCGTGGCGTCAGGGCTGGCGAAGCTCCCGGCATCCGGAGCGATAGGCGTCAAACGTGAGCAGTTTTGGGGCGACCATTGGGCCGAGACGCACGGCGGCACCACGGCCACCGGAAAAGGCTTCAAACAGCGCACTGGGGCCACTGTTCCTGGTTATGAGGCCACGAAGGCCTTACTGGAATCACTCTAGAACCGAATAGGCGGGTTATAGGGGCGATAACGCCACCCCCCCCCGCCATTATGGGTCGTTGCGCGCCGCGTCGCGCCTTGTGGGGCTTTCTGTGGCTGACCAGCTTTTTGACGAATACACCGAAGCGGCCCTCTTGGGCTGCCTGATGACCTTCAACCGGGCACTGGACGAAGTGACCGAAATCCTGGAGCCTCGGCACTTCGGGAAACTACACCACGGGGCCATGTATGCCGGGATGCTGGCCCTGCACCGGAAGAACTCCCCGATTGACCCGCTCATCCTGTCGGCAGAGATTGACGCGCAGGGGAACGGGCACATCGCCAGCAAGGCCCAGATTTTCGGGCTGGACGGTCAGGTCCGGCTGGCCAACATCCGGGCGCACGCCGACCGCATCCGCGACTTCTCCATCCTCCGCGACCTCCGGCAGATGGCCCGGCAACTCATCGCGGACGTCGAGCAGGAAGGGGCGAGCGGGGTCGAGATGCTTGAAACGGTCGAGTCCCAGTTATTCGCTATGCGGGAGACGGCCACCCGAACAGACTGGCAATCAGGGCAAGAGGTCGCCACCCGTATCGGCCCCATCATCGAGGCCTTGCAGGAATCAGGCGAAGCGGTTATCGGCCTAACGTCCGGCTTTGATGCACTCGACAAGATGACGCGCGGGTTGCACCCCGGCGATGTGTCACTGGTCGGGGCACGTCCAAGTATGGGTAAGACGGCATTCGGCCTCCAGATTGCCATGCACGCCTCCAAACGTGCACCGGTCGCGTTCTTCTCGGTTGAGATGGCTACCGACTCGATTGGGATGCGTGCCGTCATCAGCGAAGCGGACGTGAACGGATTCCGGCTGATGTCTGGGTCGCAGATGTCCGAGGCTGAGGTTTACCGTGTCAACGAAGGCGTGACATCGCTGGCGAACAGCGCCATCTACTTCGATGACTCCCCGCGACTGTCGCCGGTTCACGTCCGGTCCAAACTGCGCCGGCTGCAAGCGAAGGTCGGTAAGCTCGGATTGGTCGTCATCGATTACATGGGGCTGATGCAATCGCTCCCCGAGCACCAGCGAGAGAACCAGACAAACAAGATCGCCGGTATTTCACGGGCCTTGAAAATCATCGCCCGCGAGATGGCCGTCCCGTTTCTCATCCTGTCTCAGTTGAATCGTGGCCCCGAGCACCAGAAAGACAAGCGGCCGGCAATGTCAGATCTTCGGGACTCCGGGGCACTCGAGCAGGACGCGGATGTCGTCATGCTCCTGCACCGCGACCACTACTACAACCAGGAAGCGCCGGCCGACGAAGCTGAAATCATCGTCGCCAAACAGCGCAACGGTCCAACCGGAGTCATTCGGGTGACATGGCACGCGCCTCAGATGAAGTTTGGCGCAGAACGGGAGCGGTAATGAAAACCTCATGGGAACACTATCAGGACGCTGGAAAGGCCATCACGGCAGCGTTGACGGCTATCGCGCAGACGCGACCGCACACGCCGGACGTAGCAGAGGCTATCGATAACCTCATATGGGCCAAGCGGGCCGTCACAAAGGCGATGGACGCGCTTAAATAGAGATTGACAAGCCACTCAGAGCGGCTGTAAAGTCTCTACCTATGACGACACAAGCGGCCGATGACCGACTGAGACGTATCGAGCAGCGCCTGACGAAGCTGGAAGGGCGCATCACCTGGGCCGAAGGGGCCTACAAGCGGCTGATTCGCAAGCCGAAGCCATCGGGCAAGCCGAACGCGCAAGACCTGACGCTACGGAACCTCCGCAAGACGCGGACGGACATCGCCAAGTTGGTCACGCGCGTGGCGAAACTGGAGGCCGGCAAGTGACCTGCGGCTGTGGGCGTTACATCAATCCGAACCGGCTAAAAGGCCAGAAGGCCCGATGCTCCGCGTGTCAGTCGGCCGGCCGGTCTGTGCGCGGGCAGCATGCCGGACTGGCGCGCGTCTGCCGGTGCGGGAAGCCCGTCAGAGGCCCACGGTCGGCTTACTGCTTGACCTGCTTCTGGGATGTCAAACGGGAGATTGGCCGCAAGAGCGAGATGGTCCGATACAAGGACGGCAAGATCCGCGAGAAACAGGAGCCGCACAATCCACGCGAGGAAGACCTGCCGGCCCACATCATCGAGAAGATGCTGGCGCGTGGTGACGCGGAGATTCGACACAAGCGGGCCACTGGCCCCAAGGAGACGGCATGAGCACGACACTCGACGCCCGGCTGGCGGCGCTGAAGGACGGGGACACGGTGAGGTGGCTGTCCACGTATCGCAACGACTTTGTCGGCATTTACAAGGCGCACCATGGCCTTGATGTTGCGGTGGTCGCTGATGGTCGAGTGACCATGTCTGTGATTCACGCGCAGCAGATCATCTGGCCCGAAACCCCCCGCGCGAAGCCGGGTGTGGTGTATCGCTCGCGAGGGTGGTGCCAGGGTGTTGGCTTGGCGAACGGTCGCGTGTGGAACGTCAGCAACGGCTGCCTTGCGGATTTTGACTCATCGCTGTGGATCGAAGTCCCGGACGAGCAGGAGGGGCGATGAAGCTTGAGATACCAACGCTAATGCTCCCGGCTGAGGCGCACGCGGCGCTGCTGTCTGACCTACACAGTCGCTTGTCGGTGGCAGCGTGGCATGCGAGCAAGGCCGCAGAGCGTATCCCTTACGAGAACAGGAAGAACGCCGACAGAGAGATGGCTGAATGCCAACGGCAACTGAACGACTGCGAGCGCCTATTGGCGGCTATCAGGCAGCTAGGACCAGCTCCACGGGAGGCCACGCGATGACGCCCCCGCTGCCGCTGGCGGAACTGGTGACGAAGTGGCGAACGTTGTCGGTGCGTCATGGTGAGCATGGCGACTGCTACCGGAAAGGGCAAGGTTGGGGCCTCGCTGACTGTGCGTCTGAACTCGAATCAGCCCTTGCCGCCCTCCCCCTCGGGCGGTGCGAGACGTGCCGGGAGTGGCAGGACATCGCCAGTGCGCCGACTGACAGGCGAATCGACTTGTGGGCGAAGGCGTGGCTGCCTGCATTCGACCGCTTCGAGTCCCAACGTTTCCCTAATTGCCGGTGGATGTCCGGCGACAGCATGCGCAACCTCAAACCCTACTGGCTGAATCTCGATAAGGGTTGGTTCCCGACGCATTGGCAACCCCTGCCCGCCCCGCCTGCCGACGGAGAGGAGACACGATGAAGGTGATGCCGCGCGATCCGAAGTGGGCGGCGCTCCGACGCTGGCACCGGGAAGAACGAAAGCGGTGGCTAGGCGTCGCGGCCAGAGCGGACGTGCATGATGCCGCCCTCACTGAAATGACGCGACTGGTTCGCCTCACCCGTGCGGCGAGCAGGAAAGGGAAGCGATGACCGACACCCCACGCCCCACCCCGGCCGACTTGCAGACGTGGCGACGAGAGGCGCAGNNCGTTCCCACGATGGGGCCTAGCCCTGCGCTTCTCGACAAAGAGCGCACTGAGCTTGATGGCATGTTGGCGGATCTGTTTCTGCCGACGTTCTCGCCAAGAGAGCGGGCGATTGCCACGCACGCCGCACGCGCATCCTTCAGGTTCGCCAGAATGACGTCCGGTCAGCGTTGGTCTGACGTTGACACCAAGGCCGAATCCGCCCGTCTCACGGCGCAGGTCGAGGCGTGGCATCAGGCGATGGACGAACTGTATGTCGCCAACTGGATTGGGGTTGTCGATCTCAGTGACCCCGGCAAGGCTGTTCGCCTACTTCTAGAAAAGGCGCTGGACGTGGAGCGCGACGAACTGAAGGCGCAGGTCGAGGCGCTACAGCGGGAGCGGGATGACGATAGGCGAGCGTTTGCGGACGCTTACGAAGCTGCGGCTGGCCGTGAAGTTGGCCTTCAGGCGCAGGTCACGCGACTGACCGAAGGCGCGTTTGCCCACTCGGCTCAAGTCGCAATGGAATACGGCGTTCCCGCTGGCTACCGCGTGCTGCTCGACTACATCACAGGCGGTGCCGCCCTCGCGCCCGCCACGCCCCTGGTGTATGAGCGCTGCGTCTGCGGCCATCCCGGCGATACGCCGACCTGTCCGATTGACCACGACCAGATTCAGCACGAACAGGCCACGCCCCCGGAGGGGCCGACACCCACAGGAGAATCGAAATGATATGGACTCGTCACCACTGGCACTCGCGCCCGTGGCATCGTTGGTTTGCGTGGTATCCCGTGCGCGTGCAGGTGGAGGGTGATGGCTCTGTCACGATCCACACGTGGGCATGGCTGACCATTGTCGAGCGGAAAGGGCAGTCGCATATGGGCTACTGGTGCAATCAGTTTCGTCTTGCACTTCCGCCAGCGGCCCCCCATGAGTGAGACACCGGACCCGGCGAGGCTGACGAACGTTACGCTGGCAGATTGGATTGCGACGCTGGCGAACGCTGGCGGCAATCTCAACTCGCCCGGTCACATCGAAGCGACGCGCCTGCTGGCCGATCTCCAAGCGGAGAACGCCCGACTGACGGCAGCGCTGCGAGGACTGGTGGCAGGCGTCGATGCCGCGACTGAACCCTACGATGACTGCCACGACTGCGCGGCCGTGAACGACTGGGACGACCGGGAGAACGACTCGTGCGCGCTCCACAGCAACATGACACTGTGGCAGGCCTACCGCGAGGCGTTGGAGGCGTTAGGGCCATGCTGGTGTGGTCACACACTGAGCCAGCATCACGACGAGGACTCGACCAGTTGCAAAGCGTGCGTCGACTGCTCGGCGTTCAAGCATCCGGACGCCCTCACCCCGAAAGGCGAGACGCCGTGAGTGAGACGTGCCCCGACGATTGCCCCTGCCGCCAAGCGCCCGCCCTCACCCGCGACGAGGCCGCACGACGGCTGACGCCCGGAGCGTTGCGCGTGATATTGAAGCACGTCAACGACACTGGGAACGACGCCTTCTACACCGCCACCGTGGGCCTGGACCTGCCTGATGAGGATGTCCCGCTGTTCGTCGCCAACGCGACCGCCTCATTGCTGCACGACGAAATCATGGCGCTCCTCTACGGCCCACCCGTGGAGACGCCGACACCAGAAGGAGAGAAGCCGTGACAGCGCGAACGCTCGTGAAGCTGGCGCGTGAACTAGAGGAAGCTGCCAATCAGGCAGTGTCTTGGATGTCGCCCGGTGGCTACTGCTGTGAGCCGCCAACCCGCGCGCACGGCTACTGCACCAACCCGGCATGTGCGGCTCGGCATGAAACCTACTCTGCCATGTGGGCAGCAAGAGCGGCCAGCCTCGCCAACCGGATACAGCGCGCCCTCCGCAAGCCAATGCCTGCGGAGACGCCGACGAAGGGAGACGAGTAGCCGTGACGGCTGAGGAGGCTATCGCAGAGTTCTGGCGGCAGTTTCGCGCGGCGATGGCGATCTCGCCTGAGTCGTGGGAGTGGAGCCTGAACGAGCAGACGGACGAACAGAACGCCGCATTCAGCCGGGCGCTGAACGTGTTGGCTCCGTGGGACTCGCCAGGAGATAAACAGACCGTGAAGTCGTAACGAGGTTCGCCGCCCCTCTGTGTGCGGTCTCTGGTCGCGCCTGAAGGTGATGCGTTCGCATCATCGGCGCACAACACCACGGCCCAGGTCGTGGCACACGCTGCCTATAAGTCGGGACAGCGGGTAAGACAGGCCAGAGCAACGCACGGAGGGAGCGGCGCGCAAGATGCAGTTTGGTCACAGGCCGGCACGGTTGACACGCGCCAGCCTTACTTCCACACGTGTTGCGCCGAGCGGGGACCGATTCGGCGGCTTACCCTATATGACCAATATCCAGAAGTGTGCGAGTGGCGTGCTGATACTAGCGGTGGCCGTGGCGCTGTGGCCGGCCCATACCGCAGCGCAAGGCTGCGCGAGTGCCAATCCGGGGGCTGGGTGGGTGTGTATCAACGGCGGATGGTTGCCGCCTGGTCATCCGGGTATCCCGACCGCGCCGCCCACGCCGATTCCGCCGACCGCGCCACCGATGCCGTCTTCGACGCTGGCGTATGGCCCCGGCTTCCCGATGGGCGAGATTGTGGAGTTCGTGCCGCCCTTGCGGCTGGCCCCGAGCTATTTTCCTGACCTCCTCGTCAACGGCCAGTATCAGCCGGGGCGGCAGCGGTTAACCGTGACTGGTGCCGGCAAGGTATTCAGGCCCGTGCCGACACCGGGCTACACCGGGCCGTTGGTCATCATCGAAAGCCTCGGCTCGATGACGGTGCCGCTCCTGAACTCGACGGCGACGTTCGTTGTGCAAGACCTGACGATTCAAGGACTCGACCCATCGCAGCCGTGTATTCAGGTTCAAGCCCATTCCGTCGTGCTCGAACGTGTCGTAACGGCGGACTGTGCCGGCGTGGACGTGAGACGGGCCGTCGACGTGCAGATTATCGACTCCCTCTTTGCCCGTGGCACCCGTGGCCTCTGGCTACGCGGAGAAGGCCCCTCGGGACTGGACGGGCCGAACAGCGTGACCCATACCCGCATCGCCTCCACGCGGTTTGAAGGCTTCATAGGGCCGGAAGTCATCCTTGTCAGCCACGGACTCGGCATCGTATTCGACCGCGTGGTCGTGCAGGGCAATCACGGCGCGGCGCTACGGGTGCAACGGTCAGCCGACTGGCCATCTGCGCGGATTGAAGGCATCGTGGTGCGGGATACATGGATGGAGGCCAACGGCGGCGGGATTATCGACCCGCTCGGCGTGGTGCGCGTGGAAGGCGTAACGGGAACCTGGTAATCATCCTATCGCGCATCCTATCCAAGCAGGCGGTCACATCCTATCTGGCATCCTATATGCATCCTATCAGCTAGACTGCGGCTGTCCTGACACACCGAACTGTCAAGAAAATGACAGCACCGTCAAAACCAT
>DMNR01000027.1:0-149 GCA_003452655.1 Actinomycetota bacterium
CTCCAGGGGTGGAGCGTCCAGATCCGGGGCGTGGCTCGTGAAATCACCGACCCGGACGAATTCGCCGCTGCTGAGGCCGCGGGACTAGTCAACATGGCACTGCCCGGGGTTCCCCAGCGTTACCTGCGGATCTCCACGATCGACATGAC
>DMNR01000027.1:314-2743 GCA_003452655.1 Actinomycetota bacterium
CTGCGCTGGGGTATCTTCAACCCGTGATCAGAATGCTCATTAGTGCCGCCATTCGCCTCTTAGCCAATGCCATCGGACTGCTCGTCGCGGCGGCGGTGTTGCCGGACATGACGATCGATGGCGTGTCATTCGTAATTGCGGTTGTCATCTTCACAGTGATCGAGGTAATCCTCGATCCGCTCGTCACGAAGATGGCGGTCGAGAAGGCTCCTGCGCTGCGGGGTGGTGTCGCTCTGATCACCACACTCATTGGCCTGATCCTTACGACGTTGATCTCCAGCGGGCTTCAGATAAACGGCTTCTCAACCTGGTTGGCAGCAACAGTGATCGTCTGGATCGCTGCGGTACTGGCGGGCCTGATCCTCCCAGTGATCTTCGTCAAGAACAAGGTCGACGAACGCGCATCGAGTTAGCGGCCCCATTCTCGTTGAGTCGAGCGATTGACACGTCTTGCGAGAGGGTTTGCGCTTAGCGCTTCTTCAGGTTCAGGTGAACGACCACAGTTCCATTGGTGGTCTTCATGACAAGCCGATTGTGAGCGCCAATCCCCTTGCCCCCATTGATAGAACCTCGGATGATTCGCGAGGTGCCTTGATCGGAATGGATGGTTCCACCCGTGATCCTGCCTCGCACGTAGGTCGCGTTGACCTCTGCGTAGCTCGAACCCTTCGCCATGAGAGCGTCAATCCGTCCGGCATGAGCAGGTTGGTTTGCAGATACGTACGCATCGTCGAGGTTCATCTTTACGGACGGGCGAGCCGGGAGTTTTAGGGTCGCCTGTCCTCCGTAGTCACCCGAGCGCACTGAGCTGCTTGAGCTGTGGGTTGCCGCAGAGGCCGGGGCAACCGACAAGACGGCTGGTGCAAGACCGAGGGTTCCGATCGCCACTATTCCAATCGCTGGGGTGAGGATCTTGATCTTTCGGTTCGATGCGGTCATGGCTGCTCTCCGGATAGGTGCTGGCGGTGTGTGCGGTGTCTTTGTTGCACACCCGAGTTCTGCCCGCCGCGGCGCACAACAATCCTGCGAAGTGATTGGTATCGATACCAGAGGCGAACACTGCGCCCTATTGGGCTAGCAGTTCCCGCAACAAGCCGAGACTGACGTCTTTGGCGCTCGGGACAATGAGTTGGCGAGGCGCGGCGTCGATGACGGCCATATGGGGAATCGCGACAACGAAGCATCCGGCGGCCGTGGCCGAGGCGATACCCGTCATTGAATCCTCAAGGACCACCGTTGCGACTGGGTCCACACCCAATGACCTGCACGCGAATTCATAGGGCATGGGATGCGGCTTGTTCTCAGGAAGCTCATCGCCCGCAACCGTGACGTCAAATTGCAGCCCCGTCGATTTCAAGACGATCGAAATGAGGCGCCGAAACGAATTCGTCACCAGCCCGGTGGCAAGACCGGCGGCACGTGCCTCGGCCAACAACTCAGCGATACCGGGTTGGATCGGCAAGGGCCGAGAACTCATCAGCTGATCAATTGCATCAACCAAGGTGACGGCGACGTCGGTCGGGTCCGCATGCGCCTTCTGCGCCATGTATTCCACAACGCGGCCGAATGGGCCGCCAAGCGCGAAGTGCTGTTCCTCGTCGGACCATGTTGATCCGTAGGCGGCCATCGTGAGCACCTCGGCCTCTTGCCACAGAGACTCTGTCTCAACCAGCGTGCCGTCCATATCAAACAGCACTGCCTGCAATTCGCTCACGGGCAAGAGTCTGTCCTAAATCGCTGCCCTACGTTGCGTTGAAGTAGCCCGCCTGCGGATGGTGAAAGATTAGCGCGGACGTCGACTGCTCCGGGTGCAGCTGGAACTCCTCGCTGAGCTCCACCCCGATGCGTTCTGGCTGGAGAAGGTCGAACATCACTGCCTGCTGCTCGAGGTCAGGGCAGGCCGGGTAGCCGAACGAAAAGCGCTCCCCGGTGTACTCCTGTTTGAGGATCGCACCGACGTCAGTGGCATCACCAGAAGAGATGTCCAACTCCTGCCGCACTCTGCCATGCCAGTACTCGGCGAGAGCCTCGGCCAATTGGACAGACAGGCCGTGGAGTTCAAGATATTCACGGTAGGAGTTGTCAGCAAACAGTTCTTCTGTCGCCTTCGAAACGCGCCCGCCGACAGTTGCAACCTGCAGTTCCAGCACATCAACCTCGCCAGGCTGAAGCTTCTCAATCGGGCGAAGGTAGTCAGCCAAACATAGGAACCGACCATGTTGCTGGCGAGGGAAGACCAACCGACCTATCTCGTCCGGACGCTTGCCTTCGGCCAATGAATTCATCTGGGCCGGGTCGCCGAGAACTACCTCGTTGCCATCCGCCCAGGCTGGGTAGTACCCGTACACGACGGCTGCTTCAAGGAGGTTCTCGGTCTGAAGTCGGTCGAGTAATGCGCGCAGACGAGGACCTGTCTCTTATACACATCT
>DMNR01000380.1 GCA_003452655.1 Actinomycetota bacterium
ACGCCATCGTCGACGCGTTCGCCATCCGCGACCCCGACGCCGACCCGGTGACCGACAAGAAGGGCAACGTGTTGCCCGACCCCGACCTGCGCGACAACGAGAACGTGCCGCTGCCCGCCGTGCCGGTCACCTACGAGTCCGACGTCGACGCCCGGCTGGAGACCATCGAGTACCGCAGCGCCATCGACGACTACATGACCGCCGAAGTGTTGCCATATGTGCCCGACGCCTGGGTGGATCACGACAAGACCAAGATCGGCTACGAGATCCCCCTCACCCGGCACTTCTATACCTACACCCCGCCCCGTCCGTTGGATGAGATCGACGCCGAGATCAAGCAATTGGAGGCGGAGATCCAAGACCTCCTCGCCGAGGTCACGGAGTGACCCTCAATGATGTGGCATGGCCCGAAGGCTGGGAGACGGCGCCCCTCTGGTCGCTCTTCACGCGAGTGAAGGACGTAGGGCACCCTCACGAACGGATGCTCAGCGTCTACCGCGACCACGGGGTCATCCAGACGGACTCCCGCGAGGACAACTTCAACAAGACTGCGGAGAACCGCAACATCTACCAGCTCGTCGACCACGGCTGGCTCATCCTCAACCGAATGAAGGCCTGGCAAGGTTCCGTCGGAATCTCGACCTATCGCGGCATCGTTTCAGGCCACTACATCTGCTTCCAGCCGCACCATGACAACGACCCTCGGTTCCTCAACCACCTGCTCCGTTCGCCCATCTACACGGCCGAGCTGCGCAGGCTCTCCCGAGGAGTTCGCCCCAACCAGTTCGAGATCGACAACGATCTGCTCCGAGCGCTGCCGGTCCATTTACCTCCGCTGTCGGAGCAGCGGGCGATTGCCGACTACCTNNCCGAGACCGCCCGCATCGACGCCCTCATCACCAAGAAGCGCCGCATGATCGAAGCGCTTGAGGAGCGACAGTCTGGCTTGGTTGAGCACCGCATTCGAGCGTTCGTTGCCGAGCGGGGTGCGTTGCCGCTCAAGCACGCTGTTCGTGAAGTGACAGTAGGCATCGTCATCACGCCAGCGAAGTGGTACGTGGACGACGGTGTTCCAGCCTTGCGAGGTGTGAACGTGGGCCCTGGCAGCATTGATATGACCGACTGTGTTTTCCTCAGCGACGAAGGACACGCAGCAAACCGCAAGTCGACTATCCGAACAGGTGACGTTGTGGTGGTCCGGACGGGGCAGGCTGGCGCAGCCGCAGTAGTTCCAAGGGACCTGGACGGCGCAAACTGCATTGACCTGCTGCTAATTCGCCCATCCAAGCAGATGGATTCCAAGTACCTGGAGTACGTCCTGAATTCGGACTGGACCATCAAGCACGTTGCCGAGCACTCGGTTGGGACAATCCAGGCCCATTTCAACGTCGGGGCATTGCGGGAGCTACCAGTTGCTGTTCCTACGTTAATGGAACAGCGTGCAGCCGTGACAGACCTGGATCGGGAGTGCGGGCGCCTCACATCCATGCAACAGTGCTTGTCTGCACAACTGGACCTACTGGCAGAGCGGCGGCAGGTGTTGATCACCGCCGCTGTGACCGGGGAGCTGGAGATCCCGGGGGTTGCCGCATGAGCAACTTGGACGAAGCGGCGTTCGAGCAGTTCATCTGCGACTGGCTGGTCGGCTCAGGCGGGTACGACGCCGTCAAGATTGGCAACCCGAAGGACCCGCAGCCGGACTTCGACACGATCCGGGCTTTGGACACCGCCGAGCTGTTTCGATTCATCGGCGCCACTCAGAGCGCCGAGTGGGACAAGCTGGTCACGCTCTACGGCGGCGACATCACCAAGGCCCAGAAGGGCTTCGCCGACCGGCTGGCCAAAGCGATGGATGCCCGAGGCACGGTGGACGTGCTGCGCCACGGGGTGGTCGACCTGGGCCAGACCATCCGGCTGGCGTTCTTCCGGCCCGCATCGGGCCTGTCGCCCGAACTGATCGAGCGGTACGGCAAGAACCGGCTGACCGTCACCCGGCAACTGCCCTACGACCCCATCTCCACCAAAACGCTGGACCTGTGCCTGTTTGTTAACGGGGTGCCGGTGGCCACCGCCGAGCTGAAGAACGGCCTCACCGGGCAGACGGTGGCCCAAGCCATTGAGCAGTACCGCACCGACCGCGACCCCAAGAACACGCTGCTGAAGCGGGCGGTGGTGCACTTCGCCGTCGATACCGAACAGGCGGCGATGACCACCCGTCTGGCGGGCAAGTCCACCCGCTTCTTGCCGTTCAACCGAGGCCACGAGCTGGGTGCGGGCAATCCGGCCAACCCCAACGGCCACCGCACCGCCTACCTGTGGGAACGGGTGTGGCAACGCGACGCCTGGCTGGACCTGCTGAACCGCTTCGTCCACACCGAACCGGCACCCAAGGGCTCGAAGCAGGCGCCGACCACGATCTTCCCCCGCTTCCACCAGTGGGATGCCGTGCTGGCGATGACCGCCGCCGCCCGCGAGAACGGTGCGGGCGACGATTATCTGGTTCAACACTCGGCCGGGTCAGGCAAATCCAACACGATCGCCTGGCTGGCGCATCGGCTGTCGTCGCTGCACAACGAGGCCGACAAGAAGGTGTTCGACAAGGTGGTGGTGATCACCGACCGCCGGGTGCTCGACCAGCAGCTTCAGGACACGATCTACCAGTTCGAACACGTCCACGGTGTGGTGCAGCGGATCGACGAGGACTCCACCCAGTTGGCCGAGGCGCTCACCGGCCAGCAGGCCCGCATCATCATCACGACGCTGCAGAAGTTCCCGTACGTCACCGACAAGATCGACTCGCTGCCCGACCGGACCTACGCGGTGATCGTGGACGAGGCCCACAGCAGCCAAACCGGCGAGTCGGCGACGAAGCTGAAGGAAGTGCTGGGGTCGTCCGACGGCGCCGCGGCGCCGGACGAACCGCCCAACCCGGCCGAGGACGCGCTGGCAGCGGCCGCTGCCGCTCGGGGTTCGCAGCCCAACCTGTCGTTCTTTGC
>DMNR01000035.1:0-15922 GCA_003452655.1 Actinomycetota bacterium
GGTAGAGCGTCTGCTTGATTGCCAGCACTTTGCGGTCGTTAGCGGCCTGCTCCAAGAAGCGTTGCACGCTTGTCGAGAAGGAGTCGTAGGGATGGTGGAGCAGGACGTCTCCGTGCTTCATCGCGGCCAACACGTCCGGCGCCGATGCAGTCTCGACCTCGGCAAGTTCACGGTTCGTCTTGGGTACGAAAGCCGGGTCTTTCAGGTCGTCGCGGTCAAGCCCAACCAGCGTCCACAATCCGGTCAGGTCGAGTGGTCCGGCAAGTCGAAAGACTTCCGAATCGCTAACGCCGAGCTCGCGTACGAGTAGATCCAGGACGTGCTCGTCGATCGTATGCTCGACCTCGAGTCGAACTGGCGGTCCAAACCGACGGCGCATGAGTTCGCGCTCGAGCGCCTTCAGCAGGTTCTCGGCATCGTCTTCCTCGACCTCGACGTCTTCATTCCGAGTGACTCGGAAGGTGTGGTGTTGTTGTACTTCTAGACCCGGGAACAGCCGGTCGAGGTGGGCAGCGATCACGTCTTCTAAAGGTGTGAAGCGCTGTGGGCCGACTTGGATGAACCGAGGCAGCATCTCTGGCACCTTGACGCGGGCAAAGAGCTCGGCATCGGTGTCAGGGTTACGGACGATCACCGCAAGGCTCAGCGACAGCCCAGAGATGTAGGGAAATGGGTGCGCAGGGTCAACTGCCAGCGGAGTGAGAACCGGGAATACTCGGTTGTCGAAGAGCTCCGCCATGTCGACTTTCTCGGCCGCGGAAAGTTCGTCCCAGCGAACCATCTCGATGCCCTCTTCGGACAAAGCTGGCATGAGTTCATCGCGGAAGCAGTCTGCTTGGCGTTGCATGAGTTCCCGGCTTGCGGTTAGCACGGCATCGTGAACCTCACGAGGCAACATCCCGCTGGCCGCTCGCACGGCGATCCCAGTCGCGATCCGGCGCTTCAAACCGGCAACGCGCACCATGTAGAACTCGTCGAGATTGCTGGCGAAGATTGCGAGGAATTTGGTGCGCTCGAGTAGCGGGAGATCCTGATTCTCCGCGAGTTCCAGTACGCGTTGATTGAAAGCCAGCCACGACAACTCACGGTCGATGAAGCGGTCCTCGGGGAGCACTGAGGCCTCGAGAACATCAAGTGGGAGGTCATCGCCGGGAACGAGGTCAGTGGTCATAACGAGAGCTTGCCAGATATGTCGATCCGCTGCACCGCTCCCTCCTCGGGTGGGCGGAAATCGGGTCATACGGCCTGTGACCTTCGCACCGTGAAGGAGGACAATTGAACTTGCGAGAACGGGGGAATCACCATGTCGAGCTACCCACCACCACCAGATCGTCCACCACCCCCTCCAACCGCTCCGGGGCCTTACCCGCCCCCACCAGATCCACCTGCCCGCAAGCGTGGTTTCGGACTTGGCGTCTGGATCGCGATCGGCGTCGCGGCAGTGCTGGTGCTGGGACTCATGGCAGGCGGCGGGCTGTACCTCGTGAAGAGGTCCAGCGATTCGGCAGGTTCGGGCGAGGTGATCACGGTCGTGACCGAACCCGTTTCCACCGGTTCGAATCCATTCACCCCGCCGGTTCCGCCGGGTGGGCAGACCACAACCGACGTTGCGGTTACGAATCCAGTGACGACCACGAGCCCGGTCACTGTGAAGGGAGGAAATCCCGGCCTGTTTGGCGGCACTCAGAAGGCCACCCAATGCGACAAGGCCAAGTTGATCGCGTTTCTCGCGGCCAACCCTGACAAGGCGGCCGCCTGGGCGCAGGTGCAAGGAATCTCGGTGGCCGATATTCCAGGATTCGTCAATGGTCAGACTTCGCTGATTCTCCGATCGGATACTCGGGTGACAAATCATGGCTGGGAAAACGGCTCAGTGACGGTGTTCCAATCCGTCCTGCAGAGTGGCACAGCCGTGCTGGTGAATAAATACGGAATGCCCACGGTGAAGTGCTATTGCGGCAACCCGCTGACTGCGCCCGCCCCGGCAACACAAGTGACGTATCGCGGAACCACGTGGACCGGTTGGAATCCGCAATCGATCACGGTGATTGAGCAGAACGTGACAATCATCAACGACTTCACTGTGGTGAACGTCTACACCAATGAGCCCTTCGGGCGGCCCGCGGGGAGCGACGGTGCATCAGACGGTCCGGCACCCTCGGCTACGACAGCGCCTCCGCCCACCACACCAGAACCGACTCCGACCCCGAGCATTACCTCCGGCGAGTCCGCCAGCGCCTTCGTTAAGCAGGCGGTGATGAGCAAGTTGCGTGCTTGTGCTTCGAAAGTCGGCTCGTTGGAGGAGTTTGAAGCCGTGATGGCCAAGGCCAGCTTCACCGGAGCGGCAACGTCAGACCCTTACGTCTGGAAGGTCACGGTGTCGGATAGCAGCGGAACATTCATCTGGACCGTCGACTCCCGGACGGGTTCCGTGACGGCAGCTAATGCAGATGCGAGAGAGATCGATTCGTTCTGCGCGAAGCAGTGAGAATTGCCGCTTGAAGTACTCAGGCCGACGGTCGTGCCGGGACCGGCGATCGGTACAAGGTGTCCTTGTCGAAGCGGGTGAAGCCCAGCCGCTCGTACGTGGCCAATGCCGCTGAGTTGTCGGATTCAACGTGCAGCATGACCTCGGACAGCCCCTGGTGCTGCAGGTAACGCAGGCCGGCCATGGTGAGGGCCCGGCCGAGCCCCTGTGCTTGGCGTTGCGGGTCGATTCCGAGTACGTAAACCTCACCGAGGTTGTCGTTGCCTGCGTCGGAAGTGTGTTCGTGGTGATGAATCTTGGTCCAATGGAAGCCGACAAGTGCACCCTGTGAACCGTCTTGCTGCACCTCGTGGGCGAGCAGGAATCCGGCCGGATCGAACCAGTCCTCGTTGAGCCGCGCTTCGAGATCCGCCCTGGTCCAGTTGCCTTGGTCTGGGAGGTCAACAAACGCTCGGGCGTTCAACTCGAGCCAATCGTCGGTATCTCTAGTGGCGTCAAAGGGGCGGATTGCAATGGACTTTGGAAGCCCCCCGCTATTGAGGTCGCCAGTGAGGGGACGGCGCATCCGGTACAACTCCCTTACCCGGATGAATCCGCGTGATTCAGCAAGTTGCGCAGTTGTGGCCGCGTACCCGTGGGCCCAGAGCTGCAAATATCCCGAGGTCTCCCGGAGCGCTTGGTCAAGCAATTCACCGGCTGCACCGAGGCGGCGGCCTTGGTCGTCGACTGCGATCTCGACGCTGGCGGCATCTGCCCCATTGACGCGCAGCAGGTTGGCGTAGCCGACCAAACGGGCCCCTTGCCATGCACAGATGTGTTCTGTCGGCGTACCGGTATTTGACAGCAAACTGAGCATCACCTGCTCAGATAGTGGCCGCACGCCGTCGAGCTCAGTGACTCGTTCAGTGAGCAGTGCAATGGCATGAAGGTCCGCCTGCGACAGCGAGGTACTGGATTCAAGCTTGACCGGTTGGCTCACTGAACTTCCCTTCGCGGACGCGCGCAATCAGGTGGTGTCGGTATCCTTCTTGGGTAGACATCATGTCGGTGGCTCGCGGGAGGAGGCGCCATGAGTTCTCTCTTACTGCTCACTGACGCCCTCGCTCCAACAGCGGAAGTGCTTCCCGCACTCGGATTGTTGCAGCATCAGGTACGCGTCATGCCTGCTGACGGTGCGGCCTTGCTCGATGCTCCGCGAGTCGACGCACTGCTGGTTGATGGCCGACGCGACCTCCCGCGGGTTCGAAGTTTGTGCCGGGTAATTCGCTCGACTGGAGTCGACGTTCCCGTGCTGTTGATTGTTACGGAGGGTGGGCTGGCCGCAATCACGTTCGAGTGGGGCATCGACGACGTCCTCTTGGATTCCGCCGGACCCGCTGAGGTGGAGGCCCGGCTACGGCTGTCAATTGGTCGGCTGATTGACATCTCGACCGGGGGCGCCGTCGAGGAGATTCGCTCTGGCGAGCTGGTGATCGATGAGGCGACGTACACCGCGCGGTTGCGCAAGCGGGTTCTTGATCTGACTTTCAAGGAGTTTGAGCTACTCAAATATCTGGCGCAGCATCCCGGTCGAGTATTCACCCGGGCGCAGTTGCTGCAAGAGGTTTGGGGTTACGACTACTTCGGCGGGACCCGAACCGTTGATGTTCACGTGAGGCGGTTGCGGGCAAAACTCGGCGCCGAGCACGAGGCTCTGATTGGCACGGTTCGGAATGTTGGCTATCGGTTTGTCGTTCCTCCTCGAGAGGAACAGGCCCAAGCCGGAGTTGTGAGCGAATGAACTCAGCAGGAATCGTTGCGTTAGTCGCCGTGCTCGCGCTCGCCACAGCGTTTGGCCTATGGCGTCGTCGCGTTGATGGAAAATTCAACGAGACCAAGGCAACTTCGGTCGCCAAGGAACAGCATTTGACCGCCGGACAGCTTGGTCAACCGCTAGGAGACCTGGCGACACTGGTGGAGTTTTCCAGCGCGTTCTGCGCGCCGTGTCGCGCGACCCGCAAGGTGTTGGACCGGGTAGTCGACGACGTTCATGGCATCGCGCTCATCGAGATTGATGCCGAACAGCGCCTCGACCTGACTCGCCAGTTTGGAGTGATGCGCACACCGACGGTGTTGATCTTGGATTCCGAGGGTGTTGTCAGGCATCGCGCGGCGGGGCAGCCTCGATACGCTGACGTCGTTGGCGCACTCGGCGCTGTGGTTCCTGGCGCCTCATCTACCAGTTGACGTGAATTCGTGACCCCCTCTGGACGAACGAGTAGCAATGCGCCTACTCTTGACCACATGTCCGTAGAGGTGGTTCTCGTTAAGCGCCGCACAGTTGATTACTGTCGCGCCACCACCTGTATGTGTATGTCCTAGTTGCAGTTGGCTCGGCCACTGCTGCTTTGACCGCAGGGCCGTTCGCCGGATCCGGACGATTACTCTCCCCCGCGTCACCAAAGCTTCAGTGTTCAGCCGTCACAGACCCATTGATCGGCGAATCAACCTGAAGGAATCACAATGACCACCCAGGCATCACAGCAGGCAACTACCAGGACTCGTCCGCCTGCGAATCAGATCGATCCGCGCGGGCCACGGTTTGGAGCCGCGATCACCACCGTGGTCCTTGCTCTGATCCTCCTGTTTGGGCCGAATTCACCCATCGCCGCACTCTTGCTGACAATTCAAATCCTGGCATTCGCTGCCGGAGCGATTCTTGGCCTGCAGGCGCAGCCGTACGGGTGGATCTACCGCACGTTCGTGCGGCCTCGCTTGGGCCCACCGTCGGAGCTTGAGGATCAAGCGCCACCCAGGTTTGCTCAGGCGGTTGGCCTCGTCTTCGGATTGGCCGGAGCAGCAGGTTTGCTGCTCGGGCTCGATGTCCTCTTCTACGCAGCAATTGCCATGGCGTTGGCGGCTGCGTTCCTCAATGCAGCCTTCAACTTCTGTCTTGGCTGCGAGATGTACTTACTGTTCAAGCGGATTGGGGTGGGACGCAAGCCGCTGACACAGTCATAGATCAACCACCCGAAACGAAATCAAAAGACATCCAACCAAGAACTCACACACAACAACTCAAGGAGAAGCCGTGAGCCGTGAAAGTGCGCTGGTATCAGCCGACTGGGTCGAGGAAAACCTCGACACCCCAAACGTTGTTCTCGTCGAGGTAGACGAAGACACCGCTGCGTACGACAAGAACCACATCCGCAATGCAGTTCGCATTGACTGGCAGGACGACCTGCAGGATCCTGTCCGTCGCGACTTCGTGAGCAAGGCTCAGTTCGAAGAGCTTTTGGGCCGCAAGGGGATTGCCAACGATGACATCGTTGTCCTCTACGGCGGCAACAACAACTGGTTCGCCTCCTACGCGTACTGGTACTTCAAACTGTATGGACACCAAGACGTGCGCCTGCTTGATGGTGGACGCAAGAAGTGGGAACTCGATTCCCGCGAGTTGGTTGAAGAAGTTCCCGAGCGGGCGGCCACGAGTTACACCGCGCAGGAACAGGATGCGACCATTCGTGCCTTCCGCGATGACTTGACCGCAGCAATTGGTGTCCAGAACATTGTCGATGTTCGCAGCCCAGATGAGTACTCAGGCAAGCTGCTTGCCCCGGCTCACCTTCCGCAGGAACAGTCGCAGCGTGCGGGTCACATCCCGACTGCCGCGAACATTCCGTGGAGCAAAGCCGCCAACGACGATGGCACTTTCCGTTCAGATGCTGAGCTCAAGGAGCTCTACGAGACCGAAGGGGTCGATCTGAGCAAGGACACGATCGCGTACTGCCGGATTGGTGAGCGTTCAGCTCACACGTGGTTCGTCTTGCACGAAATCCTCGGTGTCGACAACGTCAAGAACTACGACGGTTCGTGGACTGAGTACGGTTCGCTAGTGGGCGTTCCGGTGCAGAAGGGTGCCGTTCCAGGTGGCCCCGAAGGTGGCGAAGCCTGATGTGCAGCGCAACCGTTGGTGGACTCTCATTGGAAGGAATTGACGTGACGAAGGAAACCGTAATTCAGGGAACTGTGTCCCGCGACGGGCAGCCAGTTGGTGGCGCTTATGTGCGCTTGCTCGACGGCTCAGGTGAGTTCACTGCTGAGGTTCCGACGAGTGCGACCGGTCAGTTCCGGTTCTTTGCGGCTCCCGGAAGCTGGACGTTGCGCACCTTGGCTCCAGGCTCGACGCTTGACCGCCAGGTCGTCGCCAGTCAGGGTCAAGCCGTTGACGTAGCCGTGGAGTTGCCCGCCTAGGCAGTCGCCTCCCGCTAACGCAGATCCCCACCGTGTCGCCCTTTTGGATGCCAATTGGCCCCAAAAAGGGCGACACGGTGGGGATCTGCGTTTTGGTCTGCCGCGTAAGGATGGGTTAGTAGACCAGGGCCTGAGTATCTGGGGACAGGGCTTCCTCAACGAAGGTGGCCGCTCCGGCTACGCGAACCCCGGGCAAGAGATCATCGGCGCTCAGATTCCGCCGCTGCGCACACTGGCTGCAAACCGTGAGCGTGCCGCCAGTGATGATCAAGTCCCGCAGGCCGGCCAATGGCGTCGAGTGAGGCAGCGTGAACATCTCGGCGCGACCCGGAACAGCGAACCAACTTGCATCGCCCGTCAGCCACAGCGAGACACGAACACCCGCGGCGAGCGCGGTGGCAGTCACCGTGAACGCCTGCGAGCACCGTTCCGGATCGTCGGCGCCCGACGTCAGCTTCACGACCAACTGCTGCATCCAACCATCGTGCCGCCTTTTGCGACCTAATGCCGAGCCAAGCCAGCCATCCGGCAAGGTGTAATAGACGACGGCCGTGTCGCGCCATGCTGTGGGTCCGGAACTGCCTCAGCTAGGCTAAGCACGTGTTAGATGCCGTGTTTACCTCCGCCATGGTCCTTGTTGTCCTCGCGTCTGCCTGGTTTGTGGGCTACGTCGTGTACCGACTTTTCAAGACCGGCCCTCGCTAGCAATCGCCGCGCTATGACTGAGTCAAGCAAGCCATTGCCCAGTGAGCTCCCAGAACCGGTCGTGCCGATCTCGTGGCTTCTTGGCACGTGGGTGGGAGTCGGGTTGGGAACGTTCCCGACGATTGAGGACTTTCGATTCGGTCAGGAAGTCACCTTCACGAACGACGGTCGCCCGTTCCTCATTTACACCAGCAAGTCGTGGATCCTCGACGAAGAGGGCAATCGGCTGCGCCCAGCGGCCACGGAGTCAGGATTCTGGCGCCCCCAGCCTGATAACCAACTTGAAGTCCTCTTGGTTCACTCAACTGGACACCTTGAGACGTACCTCGGAACCAACGAGGTGACCTCGATCGCCGACGCGACCATTACCGGCGCTCGATGTGAGCTCAAGACTGATGTGGTGGTCCGAAGCAACAACGCCAAGGAATACGACGGCGGGGTCCGGCTGTATGGACTCATCGAGGGAGATCTCGGTTGGGCCTATGACATGGCAGCGGTTGGCGAGCCACTCACGAACCACCTCTCCGCTCGTCTGGCAAAAGTCGACTAACGCCTTCAAGGGAAGCATGTTGACGAGTTGACTGTTGCACCGAATGTGAAGGCTGATGAGTAGCTCTGAGACTCCGTCCCGCCCGGTGCCCGTAATGCCCCCGGACGGGGCGGCAGACGTTGATGTTGCTTGGCACTATGGCGATCCCCACGCGGAACAACGAGCGCTCGTCGATTGCCGAGCAATGGTCGACCTCTCCAATCGCGCCGTGCTAACTGTGTCAGGGCCTGACCGATTGAGTTGGCTCAATGATTTGGTCACCCACAAAGTCGACGAACTGCTGCCCGGCCAAAGCGCCCTCGCCTTGATCCTTGATCCTCATGGGCACGTCGAGCATGAGCTACACATGGTCGATGACGGCGATCGGATGTGGATCACTGCCGAACCTGGGACCGGCACGGCGCTCGCCGAGTACCTCGACAAGATGCGCTTCATGCGACGGGTCGAGGTTGCGGATGTCTCTGAGCACTACGCGGTGGTCTGGACGACGAAAGAGAGTGCGACTGATCAATTGGGGTGGCAGCCGCCCCCTGAATTCGCTGGCACCGGTAACACCGAGTCCGGGGAAGACCGCGGTGGTGGTGCACAGCGGTACGTCGAGCAGCGGCCTGCCACGTTCACGGGCGCCGAACTCATCATCCCCCGCGCAGAGCTAGCTGCGTTTCTGGCAGGCGCGGGAGTCCTGGCGGGCACCTGGGCGCTTGAGGCGCTCAGAGTCGCAGCGGGTGTACCCCGCCTCGGATTCGAGACTGATCACAAGACCCTGCCCCACGAAGTCGGATGGATTGGTAGCGGCGTGCACTTGGCGAAGGGGTGTTACCGGGGCCAGGAGACGGTCGCGCGCGTCCACAACTTAGGAAGACCCCCTCGCCGGCTGGTGTTGCTGCACCTCGATGGTTCTGTTGAGGAGCTGCCCGAGCACGGTGCACAAGTGCTCGCTGACGACAGAGTTGTTGGCTGGATCGCGACGCCTGCCCGGCATTACGAGCTTGGTCCAATTGCCACGGCCATCATCAAGCGGAATACGCCCACGACAGTTCCACTACGCGTCCGATTGCCGGTCGAAGGTCAGTTCGTCAGCGCAAACATTGAGGACATCGTCGTCTCAGGTTGACGGCCTGGTGGCCGCGACTAACACCCGGGCTCGTCTCAGGGCTGCGATTTCTCACTAAGACCGGTGAAATATGGGCGAGCCACACTATCGGTAACCCCTGCAGTGCGACTATTGTCACGTTGACTAGTCGAAGCTTGAAACAGGGAGGCTGCCATGGGATCCACTGATCCGGGTTCGCGTGTACCTGAGTCGATTGATCTGACCGAACTCACACTGGACGATCTGCGACTTGCCAGGCGCCAAGCTGAGAGGGACGAGCAAGATCTCTCCTATGTTCGCCGTCTGCTTCACGGGCGTATCGACATCATCAAGGCGGAACTTCGTCGCCGCGAGGGAAACGGCGATGAACTCATCGCCAGTCTTCCGAGCATCTTGGCAGATACTCCGAGTGGCGCCAAAGTGTCAAAAGGCCGCCACGTGAGTATTGACGACGCTGATCTCAACCATCCGGTGGCCCAGGAAGCCCACAACGCCCTCGGTAGCTTGTCGACTACTAACTTCTCGGCAGTGTCGGACGAGGAGCTCACGCGTGCGGTGGAAGCATTGACCGCCCATGAGCGCAGCGTTTCCGAAGCTCGCACTCAGCTCCACAAGAAGATCGACGGAATGAGTTCGGAACTCACACGCCGATACCGCGAAGGCAGCGCTCAGGTGGATGATTTGCTAGCTGCTGCTCGCAGGCCGTAACTCTTCGAACACGTTTCGCGGTCAAAATGCCCCATTTCCATCACTATGTGTGTCACTTCACGCAATCCTTACCGAAATAGTGTTTGCAATAGCTAGCACTTTGGGCAAACTAGAGATGTGACACGAATTGACGTTGGGGGACTCGGGGAGTACATCCGCGAGCAGCGAAAGCTGGCAGAGATGTCGTTACGGCAGCTCGCGGCTAACGCTGAGATTTCCAATCCTTACCTCAGCCAAATTGAACGTGGCATGCGGAAGCCCAGCGCCGAGATCTTGAGTCAGATCGCAAAGGGATTACGGATATCGGCAGAGACGCTATATGTCCGAGCCGGGATCTTGGACGACGTTCGCGGAGATGTGACGGTTACGGCGGCTTTGCTCGCAGACCAGACCATCACGGATCGTCAGCGCCAAGTCCTGCAAGAGATCTACGCCGCATTTCAGACAGAGAACGCGGCGGCGAATTCGACTCGAGTTGGGGAGTCCGACACGAGCAGCCCAGATTCAGTGACCGAGAACCTGGGTAGAACCACAGTAGGTAGTAGGACGCCTGAATCGTCGGGGGGAACTGTCGACTCAGGCGCGCAAAGGGACCACACAGACAATGCACCTGCTCCCAGCGGTGCGTAATCGAAAGGGATGATCAACATGGCAACGACCACTGCCAAGAAGGCAACTGCCGTCAAGAAGACCGCAGCTAAGAAGACGACCACGGTCAAGAAGACCGCAGCCAAGAAGACCACCGCAGCCAAAAAGACCGCGACCAACGCAACAGCTGCGGCCAAGAAGACGACGACGGTCAAGAGTCCGGCCCGCACGGCGAAGCCCGTCCGCAAGCCAGCTGCCAAGAACGCCCGCGTCATCAATGTTCCAACTGTTGAGATGCCGAAGCTCGAGGCAATCCGCAAGGG
This sequence comes from Actinomycetota bacterium, assembly GCA_003452655.1. Classification (GTDB taxonomy): domain Bacteria; phylum Actinomycetota; class Actinomycetes; order S36-B12; family UBA10799; genus UBA10799. The sequence continues at coordinate 10,689 of DMNR01000035.1, forward strand.
TGAAATGCCGAAGTTCGATAGCANNGAAGTTCGATACCCGCAAGGTAGAACTGCCCGCCGTGGAAATGCCGAACGCTGACGAAGTTCGCGCCGAACTGGCTGATCGTCTCGAAGACGTTCAGGAAGCAGTCGTCGCCGCTCCGGCACGCGCGCAGGAAGTCGTAATTGACCTCCGCGAGCGTTACACCGCCCGCGTGGACAACCTGGTTGATCGTTTCGAGGTTCGCACCGCTGACCTCCGCAAGACGATCGAAGATGCAATCGTCACCGTTCGCGAGCGCGTTGGCCTGTAAGCGCCACTAGCTCACGCCAGCAGGGCCCGCCATCGAAAGTTGATGGCGGGCCCTCTTGCGTGGTCCTCTCGCAGCATTGGGGAGATCTACTGCCCTCTAGTAGCGGTAACTCCACCCAATACTTGGTGGGGCCATGGAAGATGGCGAGGTTAACTGTGGTCGATGCGCTTTCCGTTCAGCCAGGTTCCAAGGACAGTGACTGTTTGCTCGAGTTCGCCGGGCGCGACGCTGTATGGGTCAGCGCTGAGTTCGGTGAAGTCGGCGAATTTGCCAACTTCGATGCTGCCAACCTCGTCTTCACTGAACAGGTGCCACGCGGCGTTGGTCGTGATCGCATTCATCGCTTCGTCGATGGTGATGCACTCGTCAACCCCAAGCGCCCGGCCCGACTTGGAGATCCTTGTTGTTGCAGTCTCCAGATTCCCGATCGGCAGTGGTGGCGTGAAGTAGCCGTCATGATGCAGCGAGATTCTTACCCCAGAATCGATTGATGACCGCAGCCGCATCCAGTGCGAGCCCCTGTCTTCGCCCAGGATGTCGTCGACATATGTGTCGCCGAAGTAGTAGACGTGCCGGACAAACATGGAGCAAGTGACTCCGAGGCTGGCGGCGCGTTCAAACTGCGCCTTCGTGCTTTCCCCGCAATGTTCAAGTCGCCAGCGATGATCGGTTCCGAGCATCCCCCGCTCAGTCAGAACGGTCTCGTACACATTCAGGATGCGATCAGTCGCAGCGTCTCCCTGGACGTGGCACGCGAATTGCAGCCCCGATTCGGCATAGGCCCGCACAATCGTTAACAACTCCTCCTCGGAGTAGTTCGCAGATCCGCAACAAGGTGCCGTGATCCCCATGTCCCGAGTCACTTTGGTGTCGAGGAACGGTTCCGAACTCAGGATCTTCCCTTCAAGCGGCGACCCATCCACCCAGAGCTTCAATCCGGTCTGGCGCACCATCGGGTCTGTGTCCCCAGCCTGACCCGTCGCCTTCATGGTGGGGTTCGTTCCTTCATACCAACGCAAACGGATCGGGAAGTCCGGCATGGTCTTAATGGCGCCGATTACGGGAATGTCCTGGTCCTGGACCAGAAGTTCACCGACGGTGGTGAATCCAGCGCGGGCAAGGGCAGCCGCTTGGTCGCGCAGGCTAGCGACGAGGTCGAAGTCGACCGCCGCCAGCAATGGTCCGGCAGTCATTGCTACTGCGGTTGCCTCGTGGACGACTCCATCAAGCGATCCATCAGCAGCCTTCCCGAATCGTCCGCCAGGTGGGTCAGGCGTTGTGGCGGTGATGCCTGAGAAATCGAAAGCTGCCGAGTTCGCCGAGATCGTGTGGGCGCTCAGTGCGATCACCACAAGTGGGTGATCTGTCGTGAACGCGTCGAGCTCTTGCCGACTCGGCATCGGATGATCGTGAACGATTGGATCGAGGCCGTAGATCAAGATCGGCTGCCCGNNACCTGAGGCGCGAGGAGCATCGCCATCAGTAACACGTGGCTGTGCGGTTCGACGAACCCAGCGCTCAGGATCCCCCCTTCGAAGTCCACCACCTCGGTGTGCTCGCCTGCCAGATCGGCAACATCTTCAACGGAACCGACTGCTGAAATCCGTCCGTTCGTGACCGCGACTGCCGATGCGCGGGGTTGTTCGGAGTTCATCGTGATGATGTTGGCGTTGGTGATGATCAAATCGGCTGGTGACATGCGAGCAGTCAAGTCGCACCGGCGACGGGAACGCAAACGCTATCGGTGCATCCGGATTAGACCTCGGCCCATCATGACGACGTGCCCGCGGGGTTCACACGCCGCTCACACAGCCAAGGTAGGGTGGTCAGATGTTGGAAACCGCGATGTTCGTCGTCAATTTGCTGGTGCTGGTACTCGCTGTCTGGGCGCTCATCGATTGTGCATTCCGGCCGGCAGCGGCGTTCCCAGCGATTGAACGCCAGACGAAGATGGCGTGGCTTGCGTTCCTGGCAATTGCGGTGGTCGTCGTGTACTTCTTCGGCGGAATCTCGCTGATCGGGATGATCGGCGTAGTGGTCTCCGTCTTCTACCTCGTTGATGTGCGCACGAAGGTGCTCGAGCTAACCCGGCGCTAGCGGCCCTGGTTGGCAACCGCTTCCGCTGCCTCGGCGGCGGCCTTTGGGTCCAAGTAGCGTCCACCCGGTGTCACTGGCTTGAACTGCGAATCAAGTTCGTACACCAACGGAATTCCGGTTGGGATATTAAGCCCCGCGATGTCAGCATCGCTGATGTTGTCCAGGTGCTTCACCAATGCCCGCAGCGAGTTCCCATGAGCAGTGACAAGAACGGTCTGCCCCGTCAGTAGGTCTGGAACGATCGAGTCGTACCAGTACGGGAGCATGCGGTCGATTACGTCGGCGAGGCACTCGGTGGCGGGAACGATCTCCGGGGGCAACTCGCTGTATCGCGGATCATTGGTCTGCGCAAACTCGTCATTGGGGTCAATCGGCGGCGGTGGTGTATCAAACGAGCGTCGCCAAACCATGAACTGATCCTCGCCGTACTCGGCCAGAGTTTGTTTCTTGTCCTTGCCTTGTAACGCACCATAGTGCCGTTCGTTCAGGCGCCACGAACGCCGAACCGGTACCCACAGTCGATCACACGCGTCGAGTGCCAACTGTGATGTTGTGATAGCTCGCCGCAACACTGACGTGTGCAGAACATCCGGGAGCAGCCCAGCTTCGGCCATCAGCATGCCGCCGCGAATCGCCTCCGACGTGCCCTTTTCAGTGAGCTCAACATCCACCCAACCAGTGAACAGGTTCTTGGAGTTCCACGTACTTTGCCCGTGGCGCAGCAGGATCAGGGTTCCGAGTGGTTGCGATGTCATGGCGACAATCCTGCCGCATCCGGTTAGGCGGGCGAAACGTCGCCTTCGGTGTTTGGGTCCGCCGCGGTGGTTGGCTGCGCCAGATGCCTGAAGGCTTCGAGGTTCTTTGTCGACTCCCCGCGAGAGATCCGCCATTGCCATTCCCGCGCAATCGCCGAGGCGAAGCCGAGTTCAAGGAGCACATCGAATGCGCCGTCTGAGTTTTCAAGGATGGTTCCCAGGATCCGATCCAACTCCGCGTCGTCTATCGCGCCTGGCGCAACCTTACCCACGAGGTACACATCGCCGAGATGGTCGATGGCGTAGCTGACCGCGTACATCCGCCGGTTGCGCTTGAGCAGCCATTTGTAGACCGCAGCGTGGTTCTCGTCGGGGTTTCGGATGATGAACGCGTTGATGGAAACCGAGTAATCGCCGACGATGATTGAAACGTTGGTCTTGAGCCGGTGTTCGCCAGGAAGAACGGCAATGAAGGTATCTGGCTGCGGGCGATCGAACTCGATGTCGCTGTCCGCGAGATAGCCAGCAATCTTCGCACCCACCGCGTCCTTGCTTGTTTCGCGCTTGGTCATGCTGTGGACCGCGCTGTGTTCACTAGGGATGCATCCTCGGCACGGGCCAAGGCTGCTTGGCGGTAGACCTCCAGAGTTGCTGCTGCTGTCGCGTTCCAGCTGAACCTCTCAGCATGCTCACGGGCGTTGGCTGCCAGCGATTCCAGGCGTTGCGGGCTTCTCATCAGGCCAAGCAGCTCGTCGCGCCACGTCGCCGTCAAGTGGTCGCGCACTAGGAGCCCTGATGTCCCGTCGGCGACGGCGGTGAAAAGCCCACCTACGGCGGCGGCCGCTACCGGCGTCCCGCATGCCTGCGCTTCGATCGCGACCAGCCCAAACGACTCGGAATGAGAGGGAACGCAGACGACATCCGCGGCCCGGTACCAGTCTGCGAGTTCGTCTCTGGTGGTGGGCGGCACGAATCTGACAATGTCGGCCACTCCGAGGGTCGCTGCCAGCTTGCGCAGTTCATCGAGCCGTTCCGGTCCTGCGCCTGATGGACCTCCGCACACCACAGTGGTGAGGTTGCCGCGAACTGTTGGATCGGCGGCCACGATCGCTGCTGTCGCCCTGATCACGACATCGGGGGACTTCAGCGGTTGGATACGCCCGACAAAAAGCAGAACCACGCCTGACTGCGGCAGGTTGTGTCGAAGGCGTGCCGCGGCCTTGTCTCCGGGTGAGAACTGGTCGAGGTCAACGCCTGGGTGGACAACGGCGGTTTGGACGTCGGCGGCTCCGTATAGGGCGCGAAGGTCCTCCGCTTCGGATTCGGTGTTCGCGATCAGGCGGTCGGCGCAATCGACGACCTGCTGTTCACCCAGGACACGCAGTGATGGCTCGGGTGAGTCTCCGCTGGCCAGTGACAAGTTCTTAACTTTCGCCATGGTGTGCATGGAGTGGATCAGGGGCACATCCCAGCGTTCACTGGCGACCGAGCCAACTTGGCCCGATAGCCAATAATGGGAATGGATCGCGTCATACCAGCCGGATGGGCGGTTCGCTTCAGCTCGCAATACGCCGGCTGTCAGCGCGCATAGTTGCCCGGGCAGGTCGGCTTTGTCGATATCTCGTAGCGGCCCGGCCTCCAGATGCCGAACTAGGACACCGTCGGTCAGCGGCACTGTCGCTGCCTGACCACGCTGCGTTGCCCGCGTGAAGATCTCCACCTTGGTCCCGGCATCTGCCAAGCGCTTAGCCAGTTCAACCACGTAGACATTGAGTCCGCCTGCATCGCCGGTGCCTGGCTGATCGAGTGGTGAGGTGTGCACTGACAACATCGCAACGCGATTGGGGAAACCCGACATGGGGATCGCTGCGTCGTGAGCTGACGGCACAGGGACGTGCTCGGTCGTCATGTGGCCGCCCCCAGTGATTGTGCGCGTGCGCGCGGAATATCGCGGAAATTGCTTGGCGCTACGCCAAACGCTTCCGCCAGGGGAGAATATTCCGACCGCGGTTGGTTGTTTCTACTCGACCCCGGCCGTGCTGTACGGCTCGCCGGTGACGATGTGTACAACTCGCTTACCAATTGTGAC
>DMNR01000035.1:15958-29306 GCA_003452655.1 Actinomycetota bacterium
TCGGAGAGCACGGCGTGGAACAGTTGCCGATGCAGGAAGTCCATGTCGTCGTCGATGACGGCCAAGCCAATCGCCGCATCGATGTCCCGGGTCGCGAGCACCTCGCCGGTGCGCCGAACGATGTGTTCGGCGACGTCGCCCATCTCCGTGATGACGGAGCGCAACTCGATAGGAACGGCGCTCGCCGGATACCGCATCCGGGCGGCCTTCGCGACGTGGACGGCTAGGTCACCCATGCGCTCAAGTGATGCCGAGATTCGAAGCCCGGACAACAAGACCCGTAGATCGGTGGCAACCGGGGCTTGCAGGGCCACCAGTTGGAGAGCCTGTTCTTCCAGGTCGTGGGCAACAGCATCGATCGCCTCATCGCCGGCAATTACCGACTCCGCTGCAACGAGGTCTGCATCCAGCAAGGCATTTGTGGCTTCGATCATCGCCGCATTGACCAGTTTGGTCATCTGGACAAGTGCTTCATCGAATTGATCAAGTTGTTCGTGATACGCGCTCCGCATAATGATCCACGATAGCCGCACAACAGATGGTGTGTAAGCGAGTGCCCTTTAACACTGAGTGATCAGGTTTGCCGTCAGTCGACCGGAAGGTGAACGGGAGGTGGACGAGAGCGGTACATCAGCGTCGGCTGTACGGAGCATCGGTTGGGCAAGCCTATGCTTGCGCCGTGGCAATAATCGTTGGCCTCGTGATCGGCGTCGGGGTCGGTCTCCTCGTGGGGATTATGGGTGCGCGTGCCGCGCACGGTTCACGCGGGATCCAGGCACAGAGGGAGTCCGAGGTTTCAGAACTGCAACCTCGTGGACTATCGATAGCCGACATTCAACGTTTGCTCACTGGCGTCCCGGGCGCCGCTGTCCTTGTTGACGCGAAGACCGGCCGCGTCCTCGTCGCCTCGTCTGATTCGTTCGCGATGGGGCTGGTAGCTCGCGAGAAGATCGCCGTCGAGCAGGTCAGCTCAATGATCAACGCAGTGCATCGCTCGGCCGGATTGCGTGAACAGACGGTTGAGCTACCGCGACCCCCCTATGCCACTCGCCGAATCGAACTGTTGGTCCGCGTTGCGCCTGTCAACGAGACCATCGTGCTGGTGATCGCCGAGGACATCTCCGGTACGAGGCGGATCGAGGATGTTCGACGTGACTTTGTGGCCAACGTCAGTCACGAGCTCAAGACGCCGGTCGGGGCGTTGTCGCTGCTTTCCGAAGCCGTGCTTGAAGCAGCCGACGAACCAGATGAGGTCCGCCACTTCGCCGGGCGCATGCGCATCGAGAGTGCGCGGTTGGCGCACCTGGTGACAGATCTTGTGGATCTGTCCCGGTTACAGGGGGACGACCCGATGCAGTATGCGCAGGAGGTAGATATCGACTCGGTCCTCCACGAGGCAGTCGATTCGATGAGGACTACTGCTCAGGCACGAGGCATTGACATCACAGTCGGTGGTGATCACCACGCCAAGGTCTTCGGCGTCGAAGGTCAACTGGTGACGGCTGTCCGCAATCTGCTTGCGAATGCGGTCGCCTATAGCGCCGAACAGACGCGAATCTCCCTTGGGTGCCGCGTCGCACCCGGGCATTGCGAGATCACGGTGACTGACCAGGGAATGGGAATTCCATCCGCCGAACTCGACAGAATCTTTGAAAGGTTCTATCGGGTTGATCAGGCTCGCTCTCGTGAGACCGGAGGCACGGGCCTAGGACTCTCCATCGTCAAGCACGTGTGCCAAAACCATGGTGGCAGCGTGTCTGTTTGGTCCGTTGAGGGCGAAGGAAGCACCTTCACACTGCGGTTGCCGACCGTGGGTCGAGCGATACCCAACAACGGGTCGAAGGCGAACGTGGATTCTGAGTATCTGGAAGAAGGGGAACCGGTTACGTGACTCGTGTACTGATCGTTGAGGATGAGGTGTCGTTCAGTGATGCCCTGTCATTCATGCTTCGAAAAGAGGGGTTCGAGGTGGCGGTCGCTTCTGACGGCAACAGTGGCCTCGAGATCTTCAAACGACAGGGAGCCGATCTCGTCTTGCTCGACGTCATGCTGCCTGGAATATCGGGCACTGAGGTCTGCCGTCAACTGAGACAGACCTCGAAGGTGCCGATCATCATGCTGACAGCCAAGGATGGTGAAATCGACAAGGTGGTCGGGCTTGAACTCGGGGCCGACGACTACGTCACCAAACCGTTCTCAAGTCGGGAATTGGTTGCGCGAGTTCGAGCAGTTCTGCGACGCCAAACGGCGGTTGAAGATGTCGAGCCTGGGGCAAGTGAGTTGAAGTCGGGCCCTGTCGTGATGGACGTGGATCGCCACATTGTGATGGTCGATGGCAAGGAGGTGAAGCTTCCGCTCAAGGAGTTCGAACTGCTTGAGTTGCTGCTTCGCAACGCGGGCCGAGTGTTGACGCGCACACAATTGATCGACCGGATCTGGGGGTCCAACTACGTGGGCGACACGAAGACGCTCGACGTTCACGTCAAGCGCATCCGATCGAAGATCGAACCCGACCCTGCGAATCCTCGATACTTGGAAACGGTCAGGGGCCTCGGCTACAAGTTCAACTAGGTCCATACCGCCAGCGCCCGGCGATGCTGCCCGTCAGGAAGCCTGCGTCCGACTATTCGCGCTACGGAGTGGGCTTCTCCGAAGCGGTCGCTGATGCAGATGCCGTGGGTGACGCTGACGGGGTCGACGTTGCCGTCGGCTTTGGTGACGCCGTGGTCGTCGCCGTCGGCTTTGGTGTCGCCGAACCGCCGCCGCTCGGACCGATGCTCGCGTAGATGCCCTGCTGCGGGACGACCATGACTGAACCAGTTACCGCGCCGGCATTGGCGAAGGTGAATGTCGTTTGGATGTACCCGGAGTCCGGAACGGTTGCCCCGGTCAATGTGACCAACTTGCTGCTGTTCGTTCCTGCTTTTGACTCGGTGTAGCTACCCAATGGAATTGTGCCGCCGGAAATCGCGACGGTCCCCTTTGGGTCAGTGGCGATGCCGGTGAGGGAGTCGGCCGTGCTGCCAGTGTTGACGAATGTGGCGCTCAGCGTGAACGACGTCGCATTTGCGGAATTCCTGACCCACACTGCACTGCGGATTTGGATGTTCCCCACCTGTGTGCTGAGGCCGTCACCCGACGGCGGTTGGGTGCTGGTTTGCGCGTCAAACCCGTTGAAGCACCCAGCGAGCAGAGGTACTGCAGCGATGCCTGCTGCGAGGACAGCGATACGTTTGCCAGATCCGCGGCTCATCATCCGATTCACGGCGCGCAGCCTAGCGTGTTCGCGGTTGCTTAGTGACATGCAAACCTCCTTTATAGGCATTTTGCCGGCCGCCGGTGCAATCAACTGCCCCGTGTTACCCTTGTGGAGCACGAAAGGGGCAATCTGCCACATGTCGTTCTCTGTTGGTGACACCGTCGTCTACCCACATCATGGCGCAGCACTCATCGAGTCAATCGAACAACGCGTAATCAAGGGCGAAAAGCGTGAATACCTCGTCCTGCGAGTTGCTCAAGGTGATCTGACCGTTCGTGTTCCGGCTGACAACGTCGACCTCGTCGGCGTTCGTGATGTCGTGAATCAGGAGGGGCTGGACCGCGTCTTTAGCGTCCTGCGTCAGCCGTACACGGAAGAGCCAACCAACTGGTCTCGCCGCTACAAGGCGAACCTTGAGAAGCTCGCTTCCGGAGATGTCATCAAGGTTGCGGAAGTTGTTCGCGACCTTTGGCGTCGTGAGAAGGACCGCGGACTCTCCGCCGGAGAGAAGCGCATGCTCGCGAAGGCGCGCCAGATTCTCGTCAGCGAGCTCGCCCTCGCCGAACAGACCAACGAAGACAAGGCTGAGAGCCTTCTCGACGAGGTGCTGGCTTCCTAACGGAGGCCGACCACACTCAATGACCGCACAGCACGGCGATCGATCCTTAGGGTCGGTCGCCGTTGTTATTGCTGCGGCGGGACGTGGCACCCGCCTCGGTGGGGCGTCACCAAAGGCCTTGGAACGAATCTGCGGTTCGACGCTTCTCGACTACTGCCTTGACACGGTGTCGGAACTGCCAGGCCTCGGGGTCGTGGTGGTTGCGGCGCCCCCATCTCACCTCGATGACGTTCGGGCAATCTGTTCTCGCGTTTCAGGGCTACCCATCGCGGTGGTCGCAGGTGGGGCCAGCCGACCCGAATCAGTCGCCAACGCGTTGGCGGAGCTACCGGACGGAGTGGAGGTGGTGTTGGTCCACGACGCAGCCCGGGCTTTCACTCCGGTTGAGCAGTTCCTCGCGGTTATCGATGCTGTTGCAGCTGGCGCCAAGGCGGTGGTTCCCGGAGTTGCGATTGTCGACACGATCAAAGAGGTTGACGATTCCGGAACGGTTCTGCGGACCGTCGATCGGACAACGTTGCGCGGGGTGCAGACCCCGCAGGGATTCGACCGGGAGACTCTAGTGGCAGTGCATGCCGACGTGAGCCTGTCAGCGGCGACCGATGATGCGGGGATGGTCGAGGCAAGTGGCGGTGCTGTACAGATCATTGTCGGCCACCAGGATGCGTTCAAGATCACCACACCTTTTGACCGTACGGTGGCCGAGGCTTTGGTGGCAAGCCGCAATGGCGCCAACTAGTTCAACTCGATGAAGGGCATACAGCGATGACGTCTGACTTCTTGGATTCCCGAGTCCCTGTTGTCGGAATCGGTACCGACGTCCACCCGTTCGAGCCGATCAATGACCTGTTCCTGGCGGGGTTGCACTGGCCGGGTGAACCTGGACTTGCTGGTCATTCTGACGGCGATGTGGTGGCTCACGCTTGCTGCGACGCGATCTTCAGCGCCGCCGGGCTTGGGGATCTTGGATCGCAGTTCGGTACCGATGACCCGAAGCTCGCCGGTGCAACCGGTGTCGCCCTCCTGACCGAAGCTGCCCGACGGGTGCGGGATGCCGGATTCGAAATCGGGAACGTCGCCGTCCAACTCATCGGGAACAAACCAAAGTTGGGTCCTCGTCGCGAAGAGGCGCAGAATGCGCTTTCTGCTGCCGCTGGTGCTCGAGTCACAGTCTCGGCAACGACCACGGACGGCCTCGGACTGACCGGACGCGGCGAAGGGATCGCAGCCATTGCCACCGCGATCTTGTTCGCGGGCTAGCTGACGGGTCACGATGCGGTGATCCTGTTGCATCTGGCTGCAGACGCGTTACGGTCGGAACATGGCCGACAAACTTACTCCTGAGCAAAAAGATCTGTTCGATTCCAAGCACTTCGCGACGATTGCCACGATCAATCCCGACGGGCAGCCGCAACTGTCAATCGTGTGGTGCGCCATCGATGGCGACGAGATCCTGGTCTCAACCGTCGAAGGTCGCCGCAAACATTTGAACCTTGAGCGCGACAATCGGGTGAGCATCATCGCTTCACCCAGGGACGAGCCGTACAAATACGTTGAGGTTCGCGGAACTGCGGCGATGACTCGCAAGGGCGGCCGGGAGTTGATTGACCAACTCGCCTACGAATACATGGGGGCGGACCGCTACCCGGCAGATGACGACACGAACAACATTCGCGTGGTTATTCGCGTCACGCCGCAGCGAGTTGTCGCCAGGGGGATCTAGCCGGATAGGCTCACGCCTGTGAGTTTGCGCCTGCACGACACGTTGACACGCTCGGTGCGTGATTTCGTACCCATGACGCCGGGCGAAGTCCGGATGTATCAGTGCGGCGCGACCGTCCAGTCAGCTCCCCACGTTGGACACATCCGCTCAGGCGTGGTCTTCGACCTGCTGTCGCGCTGGCTTCGCGCCACCGGATACTCAGTCGTGCTGTGTCGAAACGTCACCGACATCGACGACAAGATCCTGGCGCGCAGCGAGGAAGAGGGTCGACCGTGGTGGGCTGTCGCCTCGTTCTACGAGCGGGAGTTTCAGCGGGCATACGACGTGCTGGGTTGTGAGCCGCCGACCGTCGAGCCCCGCGCAACCGGGCACGTCACACAGATGGTCGAGCTGATCACCAGGCTCATCGAACGCGGCCACGCTTACGAGTCGGACGGCGATGTCTATTTCGATGTTCGATCCTTCTCGGAGTACGGTGCGCTGTCCCGACAGGACATCGATGACCTGCGTCCGGCAGCTGACAGCGGGGTGGATCCGCGTAAACGCGATCCACGGGACTTCGCGCTCTGGAAGGCGACCAAAACTCCCGATGAACCGAGCTGGCCTACCCCGTGGGGACCTGGCCGCCCGGGCTGGCACTTGGAATGTTCCGCAATGGCGACGACCTACCTTGGCCCACAGTTCGACATCCATGGCGGTGGGTTGGACTTGGTTTTTCCTCACCATGAGAACGAGATCGCGCAATCGCGCGCTGCCGGTGATGCCTTCGCCAACTACTGGCTCCACAACGCCTGGGTAACCACGGCCGGAGAGAAGATGAGCAAGTCGCTGGGTAACTCGTTGATCGTTTCGCAGGTGCTCACGAAGGTTCGTCCAGTTGAGCTGCGTTGGTATCTCATTGCGGCGCATTACCGCAGCAACTTGGAGTTCTCGGATGAGGCATTGGCAGAGGCCGCGGCGGGCTACCGACGTGTAGAGGGCTTCGTCACGAGATCCGCTGCGCGGCTGGGGGCGGATGTAGGTGAGCCGTCGTTCGGGCAGCTTCCACCAGAGTTTGTCGATGCGATGAATGACGACATGGGCGTTCCGGCTGCGCTCGCGGTGCTCCACGAGCATGTGACCTCGGGGAACACCATCATGGCGGCGGGGGATGGCATCGGCCTCGCCGCTGTGCTTGGCGAGGTGCGATCGATGTTGGACATCCTCGGGGTTGATCCGCTCGCGGAACCGTGGCGGTCCGAGGGCGGCCATGACGGGGCCCTCCAGGAGGCGCTCGACTCGCTAGTGTCGGCCGAATTGACTGCCCGGCAAGAGGCACGTGCGAACAAAGACTTCGAAACTGCGGACAAGATCCGGGACCGGATCGCGCAGGCGGGGATCACGATTGAAGACTCGGCCGACGGCTCGCGTTGGTCACTGGCGGGAGACTCCTGATGGCAGGCAATTCGAAACGCCAGGGCGCTATGCGCAAGCAAGAATCGAAGAAGCCGCGTGCGGTTGGCAGTGGTGGGAATCGTCGGCAGAAGTTGACCGGCAAGGGCCCGACGCCGAAGGCCGAGGAGCGCACCGGTCACGTCGCCAAGTCGCGCAAGGATGCCTCCGAGCGGGCCGCGGAGAAGGACACGCGGGGTCGTCGAACGAAGGGCCGTGGCGGGCGCGGTTCGAGTGACGAGATCGTCGCCGGACGCAACCCGGTCGTTGAGGCGTTGAACGCGGACATCCCGGCGATCTCGCTGCACGTTCAACGCAACATCGATTCGGATCCGCGGATTCGTGAAGCGATGCGCAAGGCGCTCGAGCTTGGGATTCCGATCAAGGAACACGGACGTGATGAGCTCAGTGATCTTGTGGACGGAGTCGTCCACCAAGGCATCGCGCTGACCATTGCGCCGTACGAGTACAAGGACCTTGATGACGTCCTCGGGCTGGGAACCAATACCCGACCGGCGATGCTCGTGGTGCTCGATGGCGTTACCGATACCCGGAATCTAGGCGCAATCGCACGCTCGGCCGCCGCGTTTGGTGCAACCGGGATCGTCATCCCGTCGCGCCGATCGGCGACGGTGACTGCTGCCGCGTGGCGGACCTCGGCTGGAGCCTTCGCGCACGTTCCTGTCGCGATGGTGTCCAACCTGACGAACGCGATCGACAAGGCAAAAGCGGCGGGCTTCATGGCCGTCGGTCTGGCCGGTGACGCCGCAGTGGACATCACCAAGGCCGACCTGGGAACCGAACCCGTCGTCATCGTCGTCGGGAGCGAAGGCAAGGGTTTAAGCCGCCTCGTGGCCGAGACCTGCGACATTCGCGCTTCGATTGCGATCGAAGATAAGGTCGAGTCGCTCAACGTCTCGGTCGCCGCGGCGATCGCAATGCATTCCGTGATCGCTGGTCGCAGCTAGCCCGTCGCCAGTCGCCTATCCGACCGCCAGGGCGGGCGATCGCCGCGCTGACCGGACGGCGGGAATCACGGTCGCTGCGACCGCTATGCAGCTCGTTGAGACGACAAGCACCGCGATCATCGCGAGTCCGACTAGATCGATGCTCATTGTCGACGCCATGATCGCGGAACCGACGACTGCCAAAGCGATCAGTGATCCGATGATGGCTCCGGAGATTGCGACGACGGCGGATTCTGCTGCGAGCATCCCAACCATCCGACGGCGGGTGAGTCCGACCGCACGGAGGACGGCCAGTTCACGGGCACGTGATTTCAGGCTGGTGGCCGTCGCGCTGGTGAACGCGATCGCCTCGACGAGGAGTGTGCCGACGAACATCGTCATGATGATCGCGAGAAGTTCCGCAATGAACCCGGCGTCGATGATCTCGACGTGCATCAACGCGGCTGCGAGGAGCAGCAGAGTTCCGGTCGTCGCTGATCCGGCGACGACCAGTGCGAACAGCGCTCCTGCACGACGTGGCAGTCGCCGAATCGATTCGGCCGCCAAACCCAAGCGCGACTTGCCGGAGCGAGGCAGGCACTTCACGATCGCTGTGAGGATCGATGGAGCCGTTCGCATGCACAAGATGGAGAGCAAGATCCCGGCGATTGGTGCGAACATCGCTGCGACGCCGCCGGTGGAGATCGCGAGAAATGCGGCACTCGTGATGAGCAGGACGACGTTGACCGTCGTTGAGGTAGCGCGAGTTCTTGGGATGTCGGTATCGAGTGTTTCCGCTGACGTCATCGCTTGGACGGGACTCGTGCGCGCGGCCTCCCGGGTTGGCCGCAGGACCCCGATCAACGTGACGAGGATGCCTACGCCGAACGCCAATGCAACGAAGCCGGCGGATGGCATGGCAACGGCGAATGAGGTGCCTGCCCCCGCTGCGATTCCAGCTCCGATGAGGGAGACGCCTAAGCCGAGGAGGACTCCGATAATCGACCCGATGAGGCCGATTGTGATTGCCTGCTTGAGCAGCATTCGGCGCGTTTGTGAGCCAGACGCTCCAATCGCGCGGGTGAGCCCCGTCTCACGCAGGCGGGCGGCGAAGCTTGCTCGCATTGTTGTTGACACTGCGAGCGCTGCCATCAAAGTGATGATCGCTGAGGTGACAAAGAAGAACATCGATGCGCCGCCCATTCCGGGAGCGATCGCCGCGACCGTTGCAAGGAGTGAACCTCCGAGTACGACGTAGGCGACGGAGACCGCTACCGCGATCCCGGTCGAAGTAAGTCCGCGAAGTCCGTGCCAGGCGAGTTGGGATTTGGCTCTCATGCGTTTGCTCCTTCCATGAGTCGTCCTCGGATCCAGGCTTGGCTAGGGCTGTGCGCGGATCCCACGAGTTGGCCGTCACGCAGGACGAGGACTTGGTCGGAGTAACTCGCAGCCTGTGGATCGTGAGTCACCATCAACACGGTGTGTCCGTTGTTGGCGAGGGTGCGGAACAGGCCGAGCACCGACTCTCCGTTTACGAGATCGAGGCTTCCCGTGGGCTCATCAGCGACGATCACTGAGGGGTTGCTTGCGAGGGCGCGGGCGATGGCGACCCGCTGACGCTGACCTCCCGACAGGTTCGCCGCACGTTGATCCAACTTCTCCCCGATGCCAACGAGGCTGATCACGTGATCGAGCCAGGCCGGGTCAGGCGATCTTCCCCAGAGATCCATGGGCAGTTCGATGTTCTTCCTGACAGTCAGGTTTGGCAGGAGGTTGAAGGACTGGAACACGAAGCCCAAGCGTTCTGAACGTAGGCGGCTGAGCGCCTTGTCGTTCATGGCGGTGATTTCGGTTCCGTCGATCCAGACCCTCCCACGTGTCGGAGAGTCCAGCCCCGAGAGAAGGTGAACGAGGGTCGACTTGCCTGATCCGGAGAGGCCCATGACTGAGGTGAACTGCCCGCGCGGAATCCCGATCGAGATCTCACGAAGCGCCTCGACGGGGCCGCGGGACGTGTCGTACGTCTTACGAAGGCGATCCGCTTGAATCGCGAAATCCGTCGTGTGTTCGAGGGGGCCGCCTGGCCGCTGACTGGTGCTGGTTGCCGTCATTTCTACTCCTGGGTAGATGGTGAAGTTGGTTCACTTCAAGCATCCGGGAGCAGCGTTGTTCTCCGCGTCAGTCGTCGGATTGATCTTTAGGCGAGCTCGTCATCCTTGCGGATTAGTCCCGTGCATGATCAGTGCGGCTTGGAGCCGGTCACGTACTCCGAGCTTGAAAAGGATGTTGCGTACGTGCGTCTTGACGGTGGGCAGTGACAGTACGAGCGAGTCCGCGATCTCGGCATTGGATTTGCCGTTAGCAACGAGCTGCAGGACTTCGCGCTCGCGCGGGGTCAAGGCGTCGAGTTGCGGCGCGGCGGTGGGCTCGGCCGCGATGTTGGTGGCGGTAGGCGTTTGCGTCGCGGTTGGTGTCGCAGTGCGCGTCGCAGTGCCCGGTCTCACGATGTCGGGGTAGGCAGACATCAGCCGCCGAACGATTGCCTGGTCAACGGCGACTCCGCCCGCGCCGACGGTGCGGATCGCGGCCAAGAGATCCTCAGAGTCGGATTGCTTGAGGAGGAATCCACTCACGCCAACTTTGAACGCCTGCGTCACGGCTGCATCGTCGTCGAACGTTGTGAGGATGAGAATGCTTCCGCCGAAATTCGGATCCGCCAGGATCTCGGCAGCGGCATCAACGCCGGTGACGTCGGCGCCGAGCTGGACGTCCATGACGACGACATCGGGGGCGACGTCAAGAGTGACGGCGATCGCGTCTGACGGAGTGCTCGCTTGGCCGACGACCTCCAAGTCTTGCTCGGAGTTGATCACCATGGCTAATCCCGAGCGAATCATCTCCTGATCGTCGACGAGTACCACGCGCGTCATTCGGCCTCCGTGGGGATTGTCGCGATCAGTGTGAACTTCTCTGGTGTGCGAGTGATGGTAAGAGCGCCACCGAGTGCCTCAGTGCGCTCTCGCATGCCGGTGATGCCATTCCCGATTCCAGCATCTTCGACACCTGGTGCCACGGCGTTTGTGACAGTCACCGTCACAGACTCATTCGTAGCAGCGAGTGCGAACCGAGCTCCGGCTGATGGGCTGGCGTACTTCAGCACGTTGGTCAGAGCCTCGCGTGAGATGAGGTACACGCACTCCGCAGTGCGACCACTGATGGAGCTGAAAGGGCCGTCGATCGTGGTGCTGACCGCCAGCCCGGAGTAGCCGACCTTGGCGATGAGGTCCTCGATCGCTGGCCCGAGCGTTTGAGCTGTTAATGGTGGCGAGTCGCGCAGTTCGAAGACTGTTGTGCGAACCTGAGCCTGCGCCTCGCGGGATGTGCGGCTGATGACGGCGAGCGCTTGCGCTGCGGCGCCTGGGTCGGAGTCGAGCACCCGTCCCGCACCGTCGGCTTGCGCGCTGATGATCGCGAGACTCTGCGACAAGGCGTCGTGCAGGTCGCGCGCAATTCGCGTGCGTTCCTCTGCCAGCATGCTGCGAGTTTCGAGCTCCGCGGCTTGCTGCGCGAGAAGCTCGCGTTCTGCGACAGTGATCGCGAGTAACGCGCGATCGCGAAGCGCGAATCCGATCGCGCTTGCAGCAACCATCGCTGTGGCGACTCCGATTGCGGCCGCGGCTCCAGCTCCGGTCGCTTGGATGACGATGCTCGGCACGATGACTGAGAAAGCCACGAAGATCCACTGCCAACGATCCGCCTGGATCCAGCAGGCAGCGACGAATGCCGCCAAGATCCATCCCCAGATTCCGACCACGAATGTGTCGAAGAGGGCCGCACCTGTTGAAAGCACTAGGAGGGCAACGAACGATTGGACTGGCCACTTCCACCGGACCGTGATTGCGGCGCTGATTCCCGCGCCGATGAGTGCGGCGGCGACGAATCCGAGAGGCCTGTGGGGAACGCTGGGGAGTTGGTAGAGCGTCACGACAATCGTCAGGATCACGAAGCCGGTTGATCGGTAGCGCAGGCGGCGCTCGCTCTTCACTTCGGCCGATGTCACAAGATCAAGCATATGGGACTTGGTCTCGCGTGGCGGGCGCGAACGGTGTCCACACGTGCATGGCCATCGGCGCGCGCTTAACGAAACCGCAGCCTCGCCGCGCGATAGGTAAGACCGCAGGCCACCACTGCGATCCCGGCAATGATCGACGATGGCGGCAACGTCACGACAAGCACTGCGCATCCGATTCCACCCATGACTTGCCACGCTCTGGCAGTCCTCCGATGTTCGCTGGTCTGGGTGAACGCAGCCACGTTGGCTATGAAGTAGTAGAGCAGCACTCCGAATGACGAGAAGCCGATAGCACCCCGCAAGTCCGCCAGCAAGACGAGCACGATGACGACGACTGCCAGCGCGATCTCGGCGTGATGGGGAACGCGATGACGGGGGTGTACCGCGCCTAGCCATGCTGGCAGGTCGTGCCCACGAGCCATGGCGAAGCTCGTCCTGCCGACACCTGCGATGAGCGCGAGTAGAGCGCCGAGTGACGCCAGCGCGGCGCCGACTCGAACGACTGGTCCCGCCCAGGTCCACTCTCGATTCACGACGACATCGACGAGGGGAGCCACGGATGTCGCGAGTTGTTCAGGCCCGAGAGCGAGAAGCAATGTTAGTGCGATGATCACATAGACGATGAGGGTGACCGTGAGAGCGATGATGATCGCGCGCGGAATGGTGCGGGCCGGTTCGCGCACCTCCTCGCCCATCGTCGCTATCCGCGCGTAGCCAGCAAAGGCGAAGAACAGCAGCCCTGCTGACTGCAGGACGCCGTACCAGCCGCCGGTCGTCAGTCCGTTTGATGCCTGCTCGGCTGCATCACCGACACCAGTTGCTCCAGCGATCACGACGAGGGCCAGCACCGTCAACACTGTCAGGACGATGACGCGTGTGAGGCCTGCAGTCCGAGTCACGCCGAAGTAGTTGACAGCCGTGAGCCCGATGATTGCGGCGACTGCCGCAGGCTTGCTCCACTCCTCCGGAACCGCATACGCGGCGAAGGTGAGGGCCATCGCCGCGCAACTCGCCGTCTTGCCGATGACGAAGCTCCACCCAGCGAAGAAGCCGGGCCATGGCCCCAGTCGTTCGCGACCATAGACATACGTTCCGCCAGAGTTCGGGTACTGAGCTGCAAGCTGTGCCGACGAGGACGCGTTGCAGTAGGCAACGAATCCAGCGATCGCGAGCCCGATCAACAGGCCAGCTCCGGCCGCGGCAGCCGCAGGGGCGAATGCTGTGAATACTCCGGCACCGATCATCGAACCAAGTCCGATCATCACGGCGTCGAAGAGTCCCAAGCGGCGCACGAGGG
>DMNR01000035.1:29395-40676 GCA_003452655.1 Actinomycetota bacterium
GGTCGTGCCATCGATCGTTTGGGCGGTGAAGTTGGCCTGCACCCATTCCGTGATCTGCGCTGAGCTTCCGGACTGGCCGCCTGGTCCACCTGCTTGGCCACCGATGAAGTAGTGGATCTTTCCTTGCGCTACCAGCTCTTTGACCTGGTCGAGCGTGGGCGAAGGGTCGCTGCCGTTGAAGCCACCGATGGGCATCACTGGTTCCTGTGTGGCGAGTTGGTATCCAGATGCATTTTGCGATCCGATCGCCGCAGCAACCCAGGTGTAGTTCGCCGCATCTTCGCTCAGCAGCGCTGTCAGTGCTGCGCTTGGAGTGGTGCTGTCGAGGAGCCCGCCAGCGCCACCGCCACCAGGTCCACCGGCGCGACCCGTGGTGACGCCCCCTGGAGTTGTTCCAGCCGTCCCTGGAGACCCCGGCATTTGGCCCAGACCCGGCGGTGGGTTTCCGCCGAAACCTTGAGCGCCCGTGGGTGGTGCGAAGTTTTGTCCACCAGCAGCGCCTGGACCGCCTTGGCCACCAGGGCCACGCATCCCGCCGGGCCCGCCCATGCCTCCGGCAACGGTCGGTCCCGCAGTCGGAATCGATCCGCTGTGAGGGCTGGCCGCCGTCTGCACTGCGTAGGCGGTTGGTCCGGCCAGACCCACGATGATCGCTGCAATTCCCACTGCTGCAGCCACTCGCGGTGGCAAGAAGCTGACAGTTGCGATCGCAAATGCAACGAGGAATCCGAGTATGAGCACAACCGGCGCCAACCACGGCACGAACTCGCTGCTGCGGTTGAGCAGGACGAAGGCCCAACCCGCAGTCACCAGAACAGTCGCCGCCATGACCGTTCCGACGAAGACGCTGTCCTTGCGCTCCCAGAGGAGGACTGCTGCGATACCCACCACTGCGCCGATGGCAGGCGCCAGAGCCACTGTGTAGTACGCGTGGAAGATCCCCTGCATGAAGCTGAACACGAGCATCGTGACTGCGAGCCATCCACCCCACACGAGTAGCGCGGTGCGAGTTGCGTCTGTCCGCTTTGCCCGACGCGTTAGCCACAGCGCCGCGAAGCCCAGGATGACCGCGGCCGGAATCAGCCACGCCACCTGGCCACCGATCTCGGAGTTGAACATCCGGCCAATGCCGGTCTCGCCCCACATTCCGCCGACGCCGCCACCTGCACCATTCGAACCTCCCCCGGGGACGACGCTTCCGGTTTCGTCACCGGTGAGACGTCCGAGCCCGTTGTATCCGAGTACCAGTTCCATGACGGAGTTCGTTTGTGAACCTCCAATGTAGGGGCGCATGCCTGTCGGCATGAACTCGACGACTGCAATCCACCAACCGGCCGAAACGAGAAGTGCGAGTCCTGCTGCCATCAGTTGGAGGAATCGAGTCCGTAAACGATTGGGTGCCACGATGAGGTAGATGATTGCCAGCACGGGAACGATCAACAATGCTTGCAGCATTTTCGTGAGAAAGCCGAATCCGATGAGGGCCCCGACCGCGACGAGCCACCAGGTCCCAGCCTTCTCGCAAGCTCGGGTGAACGCGTAGACGGCCGCGACCAAGAGCAAGACGAGTAAGGCGTCGGGGTTGTTGAATTTGAACATCAAAACGGCAACCGGCGTCAGCGCCAGGATTGCCCCGGAGAGCAACGCGGCAGTTGGAGCGCTCCAACTCGGTGCCGGGGTCGCGGCGGCGTTGCCTTCCTCATCAGGGCGCGTCAATGTCCTGCCGTCCATTGCGCGCCGAACGGTCGCGTAGAGCAGGCCTACGGTCGCAACTCCCATGAGGGCCTGCGGAACCAAGATGCTCCAGCTGTTCAACCCAAACAGGCGGACGGACAAGGCCATGACCCAAAGCGATGCTGGTGTCTTGTCCACAGTGATTGAGTTGGCGGCGTCGGACGAGCCGTAGAAGAACGCTTCCCAATTGACCGAACCCGCTTGGGCAGCTGCGGAGTAGAACGAGTTGCCCCAGCCGGAGGCGCCCAAGTTCCACAGATACAACAGCGCGGTGCCGGCCAGCAGAACCAACAGAGCTGGACGAACCCAACGAGGGTCCGAATCGTTCCCTCGAATGAAGCGATGTCGACGGCTTGTTGTCGCTGGCGTCGCAGGTGCGGGGGAGGAATCGTGCGAGGGGGCCGAGTCAATCGGCAACGATGTGGTCGTCATGTCGCACACGTTGTCGGTCCACACTGTGTGAGCTTTGTGGGGGGTCTGTGACTTGCCTGTGAACGCTCAGGCGAGTGGCAGATAGAAGATGAACGACGTGTCGCCGCGGCGAGAGCTCACCGTGATTGTTCCATTGTGAGCCGTGATGACCGCATTAACGATTGCGAGCCCGAGTCCTGTGCTTCCAGCAGCGCGTGACCGTGACGAGTCGCCGCGGCTGAATCGCCCGAAGACCTCAGGAAGCAGTTCGGTCGGGATACCGGGCCCGTTGTCGTGGACCTGTATCGCCGCCCACCTCGTTGTATCGTGCGCGCCAATCGCCGCAGATCCGACCGTGGACAGCGAGACCGTGACGGTAGTTCCGGGAGGCGTATGGACTCGGGCGTTGGCCAGTAGATTCGCAATCACCTGGTGGAGGCGATCGGCATCGCCGCTGACGACAATCGGTTCATCGGGCAGTCGCAGATCCCACCGGTGATCCGGGCCCGCAACGTGAGCATCACTCACGCAGGTCACGACGAGTGCAGAGACATCCACGGGGGCGAACTCGATCGGGCGGCCAGCATCGAGGCGCGCCAGCAAGAGGAGGTCCTCGACCAGGCTGGTCATGCGAACCGATTCGGATTCGATCCGGCCCAACGCGTTTGCAGCATCCTCCGGCAGGTCGGCTTCAGAGCGTCGCGTCAGCTCCGCGTAGCCGCGGATCGAAGCCAGCGGAGTTCGAAGTTCATGGCTCGCATCGGCAACGAAGCTGCGAATGCGCATTTCGCTAATGTGCCGGGCAGTCAACGCTGCGGCCACGTTCTCGAGCATGTGGTTGATTGCTGCGCCGACCTGCCCAACCTCGGTGTGTGGATCCGTGTCTCGATCAGGTACTCGCACCGCAAGTGCAACCTCGCCGCTGTCCAGGGGCATCCCGGCGACTTGGGTGGCGGTTCCGGCCACCCGCCGCAGTGGTCGCAGGGAAACGCTGATGATGAAGGCCGCGATTAGACCTGCTGCGATAAGCCCGATCAGAGCCACGACGGTGATGATCACTGCAAGCTGTTGGACGGTTTGGTTGACCGGCGCCAACGGGAGTCCAGTGACGACGACCGATCCATTGGGTCCAGCTGTGCCGACGACTCGGTACGCCCCGAGGTCATCGCCGAGATCTTCGGACTTCGGCCGACCATTTGGGTCGACCTCGGCGAGGTCGGAATCCGTTTCGACTGGAAGGGGTTGAGGTTTTCCGGAGGAGTCAAGGACCGCAGCGCGAACGACCTGTTCGTTGATCACGATCGCGCCAATCGTTCCTGTCGCTTGACCTGGCGCAACGAGGAAGGCCGGGCCGCGTGCCTCGAAGGCATCGTGGTCCTTGTCGTACTCGGGGGAGCGGTTGGATTCGTTGCGCGCGCGAGTGACTGCTGAGTTGAGTTGCTCGTCGAGCTGCCCGACCAGGAATCGGTCGAGCGACACGACCGTCAGGACCCCGACCGTCGTGACCGTGATGGAGAGCAAGGCGACGAGGGCAACGACAAGGCGCGTCCGCAACGTCCAACGGTTCGGTGAGAACAGCAGTGGCGTTCGGTGTCCGCTCGGGGTCGTGGCCGTCATTCGGCCGGCTTCAAGACGTAACCAGCGCCGCGCATGGTGTGAATCATCGGACTGCGACCCGAATCGATCTTCTTGCGTAGGTACGAAATGTAGAGCTCGACAACATTTGCCTGGCCACCGAAGTCGTAGTTCCACACTCGGTCGAGGATCTGCGCCTTACTCAGGACTCGCTTGGGATTGCGCATGAGGTAGCGGAGTAGTTCGAACTCGGTGGCGGTCAGGGTGATGGGTTCGCTACCCCGGGAAACCTCGTGGCTGTCTTCATCGAGGGTCAGGTCGCCGACACGCAACAGAGACTCGGGGGCGGCGGCAGACGTTGCAGTGCGTCGCACTAAGCCGCGCAATCGAGCGACGACCTCCTCGAGGCTGAATGGCTTGGTGACGTAGTCGTCGCCACCGGCGGTTAGACCCGCAACCCGATCTTCGACAGCGTCCTTAGCCGTCAGGAAAAGCACGGGGACATTCGGTTGGGTGTCGCGCAATCGTGCAAGTACCTCGAGGCCGGTCATGTCCGGGAGCATGACATCGAGAACTACTGCATCAGGTGTGAACTCACGAGCGGCCCGTAGCGCTGACATGCCGTCATTCGCGGTCTGCACTTCCCAACCTTCATACCGCAACGCCATGGCCAGCAGGTCTGACAGCGTCTTTTCGTCGTCCACCACGAGCATGCGGATGGCGCCGCCGTCGGCTCGGCGCAGGTCTGGCCTCGACTGTTGAGTGTTGGGCTGTTGGGGGGCAGGCGCGCTCGACATCATGGGTCCGATCGTCGTTGGCTTTGCTGTGCAGTATCCATGCCGAGTCTGTGGATTTCCTGTGAAGTGCCTGTGTCCTGTGATTCTCGCGCCGTATTGGGGGGACTTTCTGGCGCTAGAAGGCAGGAGACCTACCCAATACTGGGCGGGACCATCTCACAGCGGCGTCACAGCACGGTCACACGGTTGGTACAGAGTCGGGCAAGAAGGTGTTGGCCATGACCGCAGATTCAGTCCTCGCTTCTGACACCCGCGAGGCCCCCCATGCCCAAGCCCAGACACTCACGCTGGAAATTGTCGTCCCGGTGTACAACGAACAGGTTGGGCTCGGACCCAGCGTGCATCGCCTGCATGCGTACCTAGCGGAGGAACTCCGCTACCCATTTCAGATCACCATCGCTGACAACGCGAGCACGGACGACACTCTCGCGATCGCCGAAGATCTCGCTGTCGTCCTCGACCGGGTGCGAGTCGTCCACTTGCCGAACAAAGGCAGAGGTGGGGCCTTGAAAGCAGTGTGGGGAGCTTCGTCGGCGAAGGTGTTGGCGTACATGGATGTCGACCTTTCAACCGATCTACGAGCGCTGTTGCCGCTAGTCGCTCCTTTGATCTCGGGGCATTCCGATGTCGCGATTGGGACCCGTTTGGCTCGCGGTTCGCGGGTGACCCGTGGACCCAAGCGCGAGTTCGTTTCGCGCGGCTACAACCTCTTGCTACGCGGGACTCTGGGGGCTCGATTCTCGGACGCACAGTGCGGTTTCAAGGCAGTCCGCGCAGATGCCGCTGCCGAGTTGCTGCCCATGATCGAGGACACCGGATGGTTCTTCGATACTGAATTGCTGGTCCTTGCGCAGCGTGCGGATCTGCGGATCCACGAGGTGCCGGTTGATTGGGTGGACGATCCTGATTCGCGGGTCGACATCGTCGCAACGGCTGCCGCAGATGTCCGCGGCATAGTCCGACTCGGATCTTCCCTCATGCGCGGCAAGCTGCCGCTGGCTCAGGTTCGAACAGCGCTCG
This sequence comes from Actinomycetota bacterium, assembly GCA_003452655.1. Taxonomy (GTDB): domain Bacteria; phylum Actinomycetota; class Actinomycetes; order S36-B12; family UBA10799; genus UBA10799. The sequence goes on from DMNR01000035.1 coordinate 34,933, forward strand.
GGCGTGATGCGTCCCACGCGCCCCCACCCGGTGTCTCTCTAGGACTAATGCGCCAGGTCATTCGTTTCGGCGTGATCGGTGTCGCAAGCACGGCGGCGTACCTGCTGATCTTCATGTTGCTCAGTTCTGTCGTTGGAGCTCAATTCGCGAATTTCACCGCGCTCTTGCTCACGGCGATAGGAAATACGGCTGCGAACCGGCGCCTGACGTTCGGCGTCTCGGGACGGCATCTGCGCAGTCGCCAACACGGGCAAGGCCTGCTGGTATTCGGCTTCGCTTTGGCCATCACAAGCGGATCACTCGCCCTGTTGCATGCGACCGGGAACCAATCGCTGGCGGTTGAGGTCGTCGTCTTGGTATTCGCGAATCTCGTGGCGACGCTGTTCCGGTTCCTAGCCCTCAAACACTGGGTATTTCGCGGGCAGAACGCGCTCCCGCAGCAACGTCGCGAGGCGTCGATGTCGGTGACCGAAGGGGCTTGATTGCCTGCTTGATCGACGTCTCGCTAAGGTCGGGGGCGACCGGATTGCATCTGCGCAAACTTGGAGGCCACATGGCTACGTACTCTCTGCCTGATCTGCCCTACGACTACAGTGCCCTAGCTCCCGCCATCAGTGGCGACATCTTGGAACTGCACCACGATAAGCACCATGCCGCTTACGTGAAGGGTGCGAACGACACCCTCGACCAACTCGCCGAAGCTCGTGACAAGGGCGCATATGGCGGAATCGTTGGTCTGGAGAAGACCTTCGCATTCAACCTCAGTGGCCATGTTCTTCACTCGATCTTCTGGGAGAACCTGTCGCCGGAAGGTGGCGACCGTCCCGACGGTGAGTTGGCTGCCGCCATTGATGACAACTTCGGTTCGTTCGATGCCTTCAAGGCACAGCTGACCTCTGCGACCACGCTGGTGCAGGGCTCCGGCTGGGGTGTGCTGGCTTGGGACCCACTGGGTGAGAAGCTGATCATCACTCAGGTCTATGACCATCACGGCAACGTGGGAATGAACACCACCCCGCTGCTGGTGTTTGATGCTTGGGAGCACGCGTACTACCTGCAGTACAAGAACGTGCGTCCCGACTACGTCACAAAGCTGTGGGACATCGTCAACTGGGCGGACGTCACGGCTCGATTCGATGGAGCACGTGGCTAACCACGATCACCTCAGCTGATAACCGAATGGCCCGCCCCCGAACTTCCGGTGGCGGGCCATTCGATTCTTCGTTACCCACGGGTACCGTGACGGCTGTGACTTCAGCCCCAGATCGCAGTCGGCGGCGTGCGCTGATGTGGTTCATTGCGATCGGGTTGCTTGCCTCCTCGGTCGTACTCGCAGTCGCCCTTGTCGCCTGTCGCCAGGTCGGCATTAAGGAGGCGATTACCTCCGCGCGGGACAAGACCACAATCCTGGCGAACGCTGTTGTCGCACCAGGAATGCCGCGTGGGCTCGTGACTGGAGATCCAGCAGCGATTGCGCAGATGCAGGCGCTCGCGGATGACCAGCTACTCGGTCCGGACGTTGCCAGGGTCAAGATCTGGGCCGAGGACGGAACGATCGTCTTCTCTGACGACGCCCGGCTGATCGGCACCCGCTATCCACTTGGTTCGGAGGAACTCGAGGTTCTGCGCGAAGGCGGAATTGAAGCCGAGGTTAGCGATTTGAGTCGCCCGGAGAATCGATTCGAAAAGGGCGGGGGTGACCTGCTTGAGGTGTACACGCCGGTGACTTCGCCCGAGGGTAAGCCGTTGCTGTTTGAGGCGTACTACCGCTACGACGCCGTTAATGCTGCGGCAGCAGAGCTGTCCAACCAATTCGTTCCAATCGTCGTCGGTGGGGTACTGCTGCTGGCGCTGCTCCAGCTACCGCTGGCTTGGCGCTTGTCCACCAGAATTCAACGAGACCAGGTGGCCAAGCAGCGACTGCTCGAAGCCGCCGTCGAGGCCTCCAACATAGAACGCAAGCGGATCGCGGCAGACCTGCATGATGGTGTCGTTCAGGACCTCACGGGCGTTACATTCACCCTCTCCGCAATGGCAAGTTCGTTCGAGCCGGGCGACGCTCGTGCCCAATCAGTTGATACAGCCGCGGCTCACACCCGCAATGCCGTCACCGCATTGCGCTCGCTGTTGGTTGAGATCTACCCACCTAACCTGCGTGACGCTGGTATCGAGAGTGCGCTTGGTGGATTGCTCGCGGCACCCGCGGCTCGAGGGATCGCCACGACGGTGGATATCAGCCTCTCGGAGCCGTTGCCTGATGCCGTCGAGACGGTCATCTTTCGATGTGCTCAGGAGGGCCTGCGCAACGTTGTTCGCCACGCGCATGCGAGTAGCGTCAAACTCAGCCTGATCGCCGAGAATGAATGTGTGACTTTGCAGATTATTGACGATGGCGTCGGCTTCGATTCCAGCGTGGAGACGGCGGTTTCGGGTGGGCACTTTGGTTTGGCAGTGCTCGGTGACGCTGTTGCTCAGGTCAACGGGACGTGGTCCATTAGTTCTGTTGAACCCGCTGGCACGAAGTTGTGCGTTGAGGTTCCGCTGACATGATCCAGGTCATGTTGGTAGACGACCATCAGGTGGTCCGGGCGGGGCTGGCAATGCTGCTGGAATCAAATGATGATGTTGCTGTCATCGGGCAGGCCGAAGACGGAGGCGAAGCCGTCAAGCTCTTCGCCGAGGTAGTGCCCGACGTGGTGCTCATGGATCTTTCACTTCCGACAATGGACGGTGTCGCCGCGACTCGCGAAATCTGTCGGCAACACCCAGGTGCACGGATTGTCGTGCTTACGTCGTTCCCAGATCGCAGTCGCGTGACCGCAGCACTGGATGCGGGCGCTTGCGGGTACCTGCTCAAGGACGCCCAACCAGACGAAATTGCTCGCGCCATTCGCAGTGCTCATGAGGGTGGCTCGCCGATCGATGCCCGCGTCGCATCGAACCTGCTGGAGGACCGCCGCCCAGTTGACCCATCCGCTTTGACTCCACGCGAGCGGGAAGTCCTGGTGCTGGTGGGTCGCGGGATGCTGAACAAGCAGGTTGCCCGTGAGTTGAACATTTCCGAAAAGACAGTCAAGGCCCATCTCGGTCGGATTTTCAATCGTCTCGGGGTGTCAGACCGGACCCAGGCTGCAGTGTGGGCGCAGCGAAACGGACTGCTGGATTCCTGAGGTGGTTCCGATGGTCTTACGACCATCGGCTAATTGTGGGGCAGCGGCCCAGCGACGACGATGGGGAAAGAAGGTCGTCGGGACAGCTTGAGGAGTAGTGCCATGAATTCTCTGAAGAAACTCAGCGTTATAGCTGCCGCGACGGTCTCGCTGGTCGGGATTGGCTTGGCAAACACGACGGCAACCTTCGCGTCTGCCGATAGCCCACAGGTGCGAAAGTCCCTGAGCTGCAAGGGTAAGCGAGCAACGATCGTTGGCACGGGAGGCACGGTCAGGGGAACGTCGCACAGGGATGTGATTGTGTTGACCGGTGCCAGCACCGTCTTCGCCGGTGGCGGAAACGACTTGATCTGCGGTTCCAAGGCTTCGGATGAAATCCACGGTGGTCGCGGCAAGGATCGAATCTTTGGCCGCGGTGGCGATGATGATTTGTTCGGTGATCAAGGCGATGACAGCGTCAACGGCGGGGCGGGTGATGATTCGATCGATGGCGGATCAGGTCGGGACCGTTCCAGTGGGGGGTCTGGCGCAGACGACATCGATGGCATCGATGACCACGGCAACCACGTGGAGCCTGGGGATGATCATGGCGTCCACTCTCCCGGGACTGACGATCATGGCGTCCACTCTCCCGGGACTGACGATCACGGCCAGCACGGCTCCGACCACAGCTGAATGATCTTGGATCCGAGCCAAGTGGCGGGCAGCGATTCGGTCATGCCATCGCGATAATTCACCCTTAGGCACTGCTTCACTTGTATGGGCGGTGCGTCGGCCACTACGTTCCCGTCATGGCTTGTACGAATGAACAAATGGTGGGGCGCGGATGAAGGCGCTAAGGCTCACAACAGTCGGCAAGGCGGCGGAACTAACCGACGTTGATGCCCCGACGGTCCGACCGTCCGACGTTCTCATTGATGTTGCCAGTGTGTCGCTGGCGTCCGCTGAGCTTGCTGTTCAGCGCGAGCCGGTCGACGAGAACCTTGAGATCCCGACGGAGCTGCCGATCACCCTCGGACGCTACTTCGCTGGTCGAGTGGTTGAGGTTGGGTCGGCGGTGAAGGATTGTGCAGTTGGAGACGTCGTTGTGACTGCGCCTCCTGGTTCGTGTGGACGCTGTCACCCATGCCTGACAGGCATGGACAACTACTGCGTCAACCCGCGTGCAAAGACCAGATTGGTTCCGGGTATCTCCCGTGACGGTGGGCTGGCGCAGCAGGTTGCCGCCCCAGAGCGCCTCGTCCTGCGTATTGACGGGCCGAGCCCGGAAGAAGCGGCGCGCGCTAGCCAGTTCGGGCTTCCCGCTTACCACGCAATTCGGGTCGCGAAGACCATGCTGGCACCTGGAAACCACGCCGTCGTTATCGGCGGCAATGCGCGGGCACGCTACGCGATGGGCATCCTTGCTGAAGGAATTGGCTGCCGGGTAATCGCTGTCACCGACGATGTTGCGGCGCTGCGGGCGCATCGCACTTGTTACGCGGAGACGATTATCGACTCGGCAGATGCGAATGCTCAAGTCATCCGTGATCTCGTCGGCGGTTGGGGCGTTGATGGCGTGCTCGATTTCGTCGGGAGTGAAGCCTCATCTGCGTTCGCCGGTTCTGCGGCAACTCAAGGTGGGGCGATTGTGGTCGCCGGATCCGACGGCGGTTTCGTGCCCATTGGTGCGGGCAGATTGAACCGCAATGGTTCCGCCCGCTACGTCGAGGGTGGAAGTCGAGGCGACCTTCGGGAGGTTCTCGATCTGCTCGGCAATACGAAGATCGCTGTCGACCACACAACGATCTCCCTAGCTTCCGTGGTCAACGCAAAAGACATTGACCCTGACGACGTTCCGGTGGTGGTAATTCCATGAAGGCCTATCGACTCCCCGCACTCGGAACCCCGGCGGCGTTCGCGGACGCACCTGACCCGAAGCCTGGCCCAACGGAAGTTGTGGTTGAGGTACAGGGGGCGGGAATCTGCGCATCCGACCTTCATATGCAGTCACCTGCCTATCCCGTCAACGAGATCATGAAGACCTGGCCGATGCCGATGACGCTGGGCCACGAAGTTGCCGGAAAGATCGTTGAGCTCGGTTCGGATGTTGTCGGCTGGGAAGTCGGTGACCTAGTGGTCGCTGGCGCGGGCCCCGGGTGTCGTACCTGCTGGCAATGCACGCACGGGAACTCCGCCGCCTGTCAATTCGCAGGGCTGGAATTCCTCGGAGTCGGCCGCGATGGAGGGTTGGCGTCGCACGTCGCGATTCCTGAGGACAACCTGCTTGACCGGATGGGGTTGCCCCCAGAGATTGCAGCGCCACTTCCAGATGCGGGCGCAACTGCCTACCACGCAATTAAGGCAGCGCATGGCGCGCTCAACGCCGGCGAACCAGTGCTCGTTATTGGCACCGGTGGAGTCGGCAGTTTTGCCGTCGGAATCCTCAAGGCAATTACGAACTGCCGAGTGATCGCGATTGATGCTCGCGAAGAGGGTCTGGAACTAGCGCGCCGGATGGGAGCAGATGACGTGCTCCTGGCAGGCCCGGACAATTTGACACAGGTTCTCGATATCACCGGTGGCGCACTATGT